>JAMCPX010000065.1 GCA_023382265.1 Deltaproteobacteria bacterium
AGTGTACCTTCAAATCATATTTCGTGTGCGTTCCGGTATGATATTGTCGCATGCAACCACATTAGCACACTTTTCGCTTCGCCTGAAGGCGAGGGTTTTCAACCATCCCAGAATAGGACAATAAACATAATTTACCTCCTTCTATGGTACACGACTCTTATCGCCGGTATGATTCGCTATTGAACTCCTGCTCCAATTTTTCAATGGACTTGTCGACATAGTCTTTGACTATCCTTTTTGCCATGAGAAAATCGGTAATTACGCCGCCCATAAACACGGGTATTGTATACTTTATGGAAACAGTGAGGAGGGTCGTATCATTTTTCAACAGGACAATGGTCATCGAAGAGGCGAATCTTATCCCAAACAATGTCCCGCTGTAGGCGACCCGCCTGTTGTCCTCCCATTCGACGATTTCTTCCACCGATTTTAGTTTCAGAATACCGATTTTACCGTACCACCGGTATCGTGCACCAACGCCGGTTTTATCGGAAGTGAGCACCTCGCCGCCGGAGTATCCGTACACATACTTTGGGAAGTTTTCGGGGTCCGTAATAAATTTCCATACCCGCTCCATCGGGGCATGTAAATTTATTTTACCGGTCACAGTTCCCATGTTTTATTCCTTGTGTTTTACCGATCTCGCTATAAAAAATGTCCCCATGTTGAAAGCTTTAACTTCTGCATTTCCAAAGATCTCTTTCATTTTACCCGGTATGTCTTTTGAAGGGTCCCATGCGGCAAATGTCGAATAAATGAGTTTGATAAGGGGGTTTAAAGCCCGAAAAATACCTGTAAAGAGCCGTGCATCGCAGACGACCAGCCTGCCGCCTTTTTTCAAGACCTCCCTGCACCGCTGCAACGCCTTCTCCCATTCCGGTACGGCGCTGATGCCGAGAACACTCAAGACCGCATCAAAGTTTTTTTCTTCGACTCCGAGTACGGCCGCATCACCATGTACCAAAGTTATATTTCCCCAGCTCTTGCGTTTACAGAGGCCGCTTGCGGCGTTCAGCATCTCCTGGCTGTAATCAAAACCGGTGATCTTTCCCTCCTTCCCGACTGCATTGATCAGGTAACGGAAGTTCCTTCCGGAGCCGCATGCAACCTCAAGGACTTTATCACCATTTTTTAAACCAAGGGCATCAACGGCATATCTTCTTATAGTCCCCGCCTTCCCTAAAAAGGTGAAGAGGTCCTGAGCACTATAAAGCGAAGGGAACTTGCCCCAGAAGGAATAGACCTTCTTTACTTTCTCTAATGATTTTTCTTTGTTCGATTTATACATACTGTTCCGCATGAAGCCTCCCTGTAGTTCTGGTATAATATTTATAACCAATCCTCCATCGCTTTCAATGAAGGGTATTAATAGCCTTTCTCCTAAACAAAACACGCACTTCTTCTATAGTCGCTGCTTTCTTAAATTTAGTAATCATTGAACCTCTCTCAACCTTTTCTTGAGAGCTTTTATTGTGTCTTTTGCTCCTTTTTTTGCAATAATTTTCAGTATAAAATTAGGGATAAACCTGCTGGGACTGATTTCCTGATAATATTTCAGAACGGTTTTCTCCGGTTCCTGTGCCGGCTGAATGCAATACCTGCCGTTACTCGGCCCGAAAACGCATAAAGTAGTATAGTAATCGATAACTTTTTCGCTTTTGTCTTTTTCGGTTATCCGATATTTCTGCTGACAATCAAACTTCCCCACAAAGGGCATAGAATGCTTCAGATCAACCGTAGTGATACCATTTACCTCGTCTTTTACATGCGAATACCTAATCGTCGGCATCCACTCCTTGTAGCTGTCGAAATCGACGAGAATTTTATAGACGTTTTGAGTCGGTGCATTTATAATGCCGATTCCCTCAATAATCATAGTCTTATAGTCTTCGGAATTTCGTATAGCATATTGAAACTCGCCGTCCCGTATGTCTGCTTCACTCATTGAGAAAACCGCTGTTGTGGGAAAACTACCAGATATCTTGACAGACTTTAATTCATTTGCATAAAGATTTGCGGCAGTTACAAACAAAACTATTATCGTAAATATATTACTTTTATGTTTTATTTCCATATTCCTTTTCTTTTTTCATCATGCTTTTTATGCAATGAGAACAATAATTCATCCAGAGCCTGCCAAATAAAATACCGTTCAGCAGCAGTATTGCCACAATAATTACAGCATCGTAACTGTGCCTCATCCAGTAATCATCACGTAAATGCAACCACATCCCAAACTCATCAAACGTAAGACCGAGGCCTACTCCATAAACTATGGATATCCTGTGAATCCATTTTTCGTTCTTCGCAAGGGTAAGTGCAAAATACCCGGAAACAGAGAGTAAAAATATTCCATAATTGAGATGATGAATATGGGTCCCGTTGACAAATAAAAACATACTCGGCAGGAGAGCGTTCATTATTGAATAAACCGTCAACCGCGCAATGATAAAGGTAATAAGAAAAGCAAGCAAAATCCTGAAAGGGACCTCTCTGCCTTTGTCAACCACATGCTCTGAATAAAAATATTTGAATGCTTTTAAGGTGTCCATTCTGCTATCATCTCGTAGGTCTTGCTTTGCTGAAAGGGATTGATTTCATCTGCTCTCACCAATAAAGCTTTTAAATTGTTCATAAGGCTGAGCGCCAACAAGCATTTTCCCGTTGATAAAAAAAGTCGGTGTACCTGTTACCCCTGCTGAGGCACACTGGGATCTATCGGCATTTACTATCCCTACCGTTTCCCCACTTTCAAGACAATGGTCAAATTGAGCAGAGTTAAGTCCGATTTGTTTTGCATACGATTTAAGGCTATCCATATCCAGCCTTTCACCAGCATTAAACAGAAGGTCGTGCATCTGCCAGAATTTTCCCTGTTTATTTGCACACTCGGCTGCTTCCGCGGCCTTCTCGGCATTTTGATGGAATGGGAGCGGGAAGTTCTTAATCACAAGTTTAACCTCGCCGTTTTTTATCTCATTCTCTTTTATCTGCCTAAGCGTGTCCTGAGCAAATCTCGCACAGAAAGGGCATTGATAGTCCAAACATTCAATCATTGTTACGGGTGCATTCTTCTTTCCTTCATAAGGGCTGTATGCAACTTGAAACTTGGAAGAGTCCCCGGTTGGCTGAGGTGACGGTAGTGATGGCGGTGTAGGATTTGGTTGGTTGACTACCTGTTCTCTTCTTTGCACAACGTCTTTTTCCAACCCTATCCTTATTTCCCTTGCAGAAAACCATAGAGATACACCAACAATGACAGCTATAATAATCTTCGTGATCCCAGATACAAAACTGTCCTTCATTTTATCCTCCTTCTACTTATTTTCTTTTCCCACGTTAATCACCACTCTTTGGTGCAATAAAGAGAAAATATTATTAAACTATGGACAATCCTCTTATAGTATACTCTCTTATTCATCTCGCAGGCCTTGCTCTAATGAGTCTGAATATATCGAGCAGGAGGTTACGTTCCTCAAGTATTTCAAAACCAGCTGCTTTTATGTTCTCAACTGTTTTTCTGTTGATATTAAACCCAAACAATCCTGATGTTATTGGATTCAGCGCATCAAAAACTCTTCCGAGCATTCTGTTTTTGGGGCGCATATGTTCCAGAAACAATACAACACCATCATATTTAAGAACCCTTCTCACTTCCTCCAATCCCTTTACCGGGTCAGGCACGGAACAGAAAACACAGGAAGCTACTATACAGTTAAATTTTCCCGCAGGGAGTTGCATGTTTTCGGCATCCATCCGTACAAGGTCTACCTTTTTGCCGTGCTTTCTCGCCTTTAATTCTGCCCGGTCAAGCATCTTCCGGCTTATATCAATACAGAAATACTTTCTGTTACGCTCAGGATAAAACTCTATGTTCTTACCTGTGCCAACACCTATTTCAAGAATAAAGCCTTCCGGGATTTCGGAAAAGAGCATCTTTCTCCACTTCACAAGACCCATGGCATCCATAGGTGCAGTAAAAATGTCATAGAAGCGTGCCGTCCTATCCCATTTCTTCCTTGTATCCATATTGATTCCCTCTGGGCGAGTACTATTGAAGTTCCTTGGGAACCTCAATGCTACTTATTTCTTTTAATTGTTCTTCGATTTTTAACACGTCTTTGAGTATCATGTCAGAAAGAGTCTCAAGCTGAGAGTTCCCTTTGGTGATATCTTTCAATAGTTTTACATTCGTACGCAACAGGGAACATGGTTCAAATAGACTATTTGCCATTCTTGTCGCGAGTAAAGTAGCAGCACTATATTTCCCGGCCCGTATCTTGTGCTGCATGAGATCTCGCAACTGAAATCCCATTTCATTGAATTCTTCCGCAAGCAATTCAAACTCATCATTGCTTTTAACTTCAAGAGCGGTAACAAGCTTGCCAGTCTTCATTTCTTCGATTGCAATTAACAACTGATAAACCGGTTTGACCACATATTTTGATATGATAACGTAGGTAGCGATAAGCAGAACAGCAATTGTTATAACAGCATGCATCAGGTGAAACTCTATATAATTTGAAAAATTACCGCCAAATTTATGCATGACAATCAAGCTGAGATATTCAAAAATCGCCATTGTTACTATTACCACGATTGCGATAGTAAAATTCAATCTTCTCCCGACCTTTGCCTTTTTGATCAATCTTTTTTTTATGTTTTCGTCTAACATCGGAAACCTCCTTAAAATAATTATCCGTTCTTGGCGGGAACGGGCGGGTTTTTTACCCGCCATATATCTCCATCAACTATTTAAAAGTAGATACCCACGGGCAAGCCCGTGGCACTTTTGCAATCTTACAAGCTTCGCTTGCCGCCCTTCGGGCGGTAAAAAGCATTCACCCACGGGCATGCCCGTGGAACTCTGCTTCATCATTAGAAGAAGAACAAAGATTATCAATGCAATGACAATCTTTCTTAATTCATCCATTTGTTTTCTCGCCATATCCTTTTTCCTTATATTTGATAGTCATACTTTCTGTTTATTGCCTGTCCCATATAATAAAAAAGCAGTAACAGTGCCAGTATACTATTTACAGGAAAATTAACGGCTTATACCGATGATGTGTATTGAGACTGAAGAATATTGTTCACAAGCAAAGAATATTCTGCAGTCACTTTGTTATTTTTAAGGAGGAGGCAGATGCCGAAACGAATGACATTTCCATCTATTTTGGGACAGCCCCGTTGTCCCAGGTTATTCCGAAACACTTGACTTATGATATTATGATACTATAATATCATAATCTTAAAAGGGGAGGCAAGCTTATGTCCGGGATTGTTGCTACAAACATAAGACTTCCGGAGGAAGTCCTAAAAACCCTAAAATATAGATCGATAGAAGAAAAAAAGAGTATGAATCGGTTAATTCTTGAGGCCGTAGAAAAATACCTTGGTACCAACAAACTATCCAAAAATTACAAGATAGATCCTTTTGAACGCGTGATTGGATCTGCAAGCTCCGGCATCAATGACGGCTCGGTAAAGCATAATGAATATCTCTATGGTAAAAAAAGATGAAAATTTTTATAGATACGGGAGCATTCATAGCACTTACCGATACCGATGATGCAAATCATCAATCAGCAAAAGATTTTTATAAAGATGCAGTAAAAAATGGAATACGTTTTGTTACGACAAACTTCGTTGTTTGTGAGACGCTCAACTATCTGAGAGCAAGGATTTCTCACAAGATAGCGGTGGCTTTCAGAGAGAATCTTAAAAAAAGTTCACATTTTGATACAGTAACGATTCTACCTCCTGTGGAAAATGAGTCCTTTGCAATTTTTAAAAGTTACAGCGACAAGGACTTCAGCTTTACCGATTGCACAAGTTTCGCTGTTATGAACTCGCTTAAGCTGACAAAGGCATTTGCCTTTGACAGGCATTTTGAACAGTTTGGCAAGTTTGAACGCTTACCCAAGATATAAGATGACTTTCTAACCGCGTCTACTGATATTGTTTTATACCGTAAACTGTTAATCGGGCCGATGTTTCTTTATCGCTTTTATTTTCTATAACGAGACTGATACTGCCTGCTGTTTTCACCGGCAGAGGCCCGGACAACAGGAATTCTCTCCCGTGATAAAGATAGTTGTAGTAAGGTAATATTTCTGTGGTCGTTGTTGAATCGTAAGAATTCATACTATCTGTCTTGTAATACATCACTACATTCTGTTGATTCACATTACATACAATCTTAATTTCTGTGTATTCCTTTCCTTCAATGTTGACCGTAAAGGACTTTTTGCTATTCGCAGCTATCGGTTGGGTATATTCGAATATTGTATCTATTTTCTGAGCATAGCCACTACTGACACCCGTAAAAATAACCGAGAAAATCAATGCAATTGTCTTTTTCATAATCCCTTCTTATACCTTATCCATACGAAGCTTTTCTTTTAAATAAGATAAGCACTTTTGCCATAAGTCCAAGAATGTTGTGGATGTTTATTATAACTGTGTTTTCGTTTAACATCAAAAAAAGATCCTTTAAAATAATCGCCTATTTAATAGGCGGGAACGGGCGGGCGTTGACCCGCCATTTATCTCAATCACACATTTAAAATCATTGAAGGATTTGCTAATCTGGGTGCGTGAAGGAGATACGTTCCCGCAAAAGTAAATGAGGGCAATTCCCTTACAAGTACACCTGTTAAAAATCCCACTATTCATGGTGGGTTAATACGTAACTTTTTATAGAAAGGACATGGGTTAAAGCCATATCCTTTCTACCAGGGTTTACCTGCATCCTGTTCCGCCGTTGGAACCGCCGCAGTTGTGCCCGCCCATATCCATGTGATTCATGTCCATATGGTTCATATCCATATGCATGTTATCGTGGTGCTGTCCGCCCATATCATGGCTTGAACCTGTATCGCCGTTGTTCTGGTGTCCGCCGCCCATCGTATTGTCATTTGAGCCGGAATTATCGCCCTGCTGACCGCCGTTGCCATTATTATCATTGTGATGGTTCCCCATATTTGTGTTCGAGCCTGAATTGTCACCCTGTTGCCCGCCCGTGTCTTTTTTATCACCATTATGCTTGCCCATGTTTGTGCCTGATCCTTGATTACCGTTCTGGACTTGGGTTTGATCCTGTGGCTGAGTTGTCGTCTGTCCTGCAGCCATGACCACACCTGTTAAAGCAATAGTAAATACTATTGCGCCGATGCCTGCTAATACTCTTTTCATCTTATTTCCTCCTTTTATGGATTATTGGTTTCGTATTTTTTATGCAGGACATTTTGTATCTGAGTTATAGAATAACCCTGTTTATACAGTTTAAAGGCATCTATAGCGATGTCCTGACATACATCGCAGTTAGCGGCATGAGGACTGTAACTGCCGTCATCATTTATGAAACAATCTTTACTGCTGGTATGACCTATCATAGTGCATCCGCATGTGCATGGCACTGCTTTCAGCACTTCGGGTATTGTGATTGCTATCCTGTATGCAGACAGGGATTTCTCGGAATTGTATACGTATCTTGGGAAGTTAGAGTCATTTTCGAGTTGTATATCCTTGCTGCTATGTGATGGTCCCAAAGAATACCAGACTACCGCTACAATAACGGTAAGGACTAATAAACCTATTGTTATCTTTGTTATATCACTTATTGGTTTGTTCACCTTTATCCTCCTCGTTGTTTTCATATCAGCTTCACATTCTTCCTTAATGCATTTTAGCCTTTAGTTGTATATGCAAAGCAGCAATAGTGCCACTCTAACATTTCTTGTAAAATTAACAACTTATACCACTGAACACATAATTTAAATAAACAATATTCTCCATCAGTAGAGAATATTGTTTACCCTCTCAAACCACCGGAGTAAAGGGGTCAGCCCTTGACAGGCTGTTGAAAAACTCCTCTTAAAAAATCATTTATTTTATGATCCGAGAGTGATAAAATATCAATAAATGATTCATAGGAGGCATGATGTTAGGAGAGAAACAAAGGACAGAGCCGATGTTTTACCATATCAAGGTAGAGGAAATGATCCCAGAGAATCATCTGTTACGACTTGTAGAGAAGTATGTAGATTCTGGATTTATAAGAGATAAGGTAAAGCACTTGTATAGTCACACTGGCCGACCATCCACTAAAGGATTATTTTTCAGATATGACCAGAAAAACTCTGTAGGATTGAGCTCCGGAGCATAGGGCGGGAAGAAGAATATTTTAATTTTCTTATTTCTGCGAAGAAATCTCAATGTTGTTTTTGCTTTGTGGGGGCGAAAGTTATCCCATACGATAACTAAGGGTTTTTGAATTTGCCGGGACAGGTTCCGCAGAAACCGCGTTATAAGCTTGGCTGTAATGTTTGAATAATGCAAAGAGAAATAAAGTCCTACCCTCTTTCTTGTTGGTGGAACAGTCAAGGCTGCAATCATTGAGATTTTCTCATGAGAACGGGTCCTTTGATACATGATTGGGGTCTTGCCACAAGGTGCCCAGGTACGGCGGACAAGAGGTGTCATAAGGATACCACTTTCGTCTATAAACACCAGATGGGCATTCAATTCTTTGGTTTTTTTTTGATACCTTCCCAGTCAGTCTTTATCCAACGGGCTATTGCTCGCTCATTTCGTTCCTGAGCACGACGTTCAGGCTTCTGTGGACTCCATCCCATTGCATGAAGCAAACGTCCCAGGTGAGCAGGGTGATAGTCAACGTGAAAGATTCTTGAAATAACCACAACTATTCTGGGACAAGTCCACAGGTCAGTCGGGTACCCGTATTGTTTTGCTCCCTTGAGAAGGATATGTTCAAGCTTTTGTTTTTTGTTCTCTGGAAGCTTTGAAGGTCGTCCGGGAGCAGGAATCGCCTTTAATGCTGGCTTCCCTTTTTCATAATACGTGGCTTTCCAGCGCCGAACTGACCGACGATCTACTCCGATTCGTTGAGCTATTTCACCGGGAAGGAATCCTGCCTTGAGTAAGGATAGCGCTGCGAAACGTCTTTGTTCCAACTGCATGGGGCTGCCATGTGGTCTCATAGAGTTCCACCTCCAGCCTCTATTATAGGACATTATTTATGCAGTTGTCAATAAGCTTGGGTCGAGGGCGTTATGATTTAAACCAGCTCAATAGCAATAGGCAGACCAAATCTAACTCCTCAGAAAGCCGGGTCTAAGGGAAATAACGGTAAATGTCTTTTCTATGCATGACCCTTTCAAACACCAGAGTATCGCCTTCCCTTTTCATTCCTACACGATACGAACCAAAACGAGCTTTAAAATAATCGGGATATCCTTTTAACTTCTCAATCCTTATACTTTGAGAAATATAATCTAAAGAAGGTACTTCCTCAAAGACAAAGGTGTCGATTACTTTTCTTACGTGAGATGGAATTTCAGCGAGCTCTTTCAAAAATCTTTTACGATACTCGACATTCACGAATGTTTGCTCAGAGTCTTATAATAGGCTTTGGCTTCTGAAACAGAGAGTTTTTCCTCATGCTTGTTTTCTTTCATTAAATGTACCAAACTATAGTTTTCCAGAATCTCTTCAATCTTTTCAAAGGTCTTAATATTAAGTTGGACGGCAATTTTTTTATTGTTCTTATCAACTATGTACTTTTTAGGAACGCTCAGCATAAGCTAATCTCCTTTCATATAATTTAACAGAGCAAATGCGATTCGTCAAATTGCAGAAACGGCAATAAATATCAGCGCCGCAAAGCTCCGAGGTGAGGCCTACATTCAGTCATTTTGCCTCACCTTGCTATCTTCCCCTGAGAAGGGGGCTGGTTGAGAGGTTTAATTCCTGACGTAGGGGCAAGGCAAGCCTTGCCCTGATTAAATACACGTCTTTTAACCTGTCCAATGCCCGGGGCTAACCTCTATTCCTCCCATATTTTCTATGGATGTGTAATGTGTAGACGTTCTCTGAAAAGCTTTGTCAACCTCCATTATAAAACTTCAAACCAACAAACAAATTATAAAAACAAACGATCAGCCTTCTCTTCGTGCTTTATATGAGCACATAGTAACTGTTCGATCCTGATCCCCTATCCTGACCCAAGGCGCGCCTTTTCAGACCGCCAGTCTACACCCAGGGCGATCAGAATTGTTTACAATAAATCCACGTTCTTCATATGGCTTCTTTTCACTTAATACTCTCCACA
>JAMCPX010000066.1 GCA_023382265.1 Deltaproteobacteria bacterium
CCTGTACAGGGTATACGCTCTTACAAAAGAACTGAATAGTATGATAGATGTGGGGAAAAAACTGGTGAGCATAGAGGAAGAAAATATCCATTTCCTCTCTCTCCTGAGAGATGCCTACATAGCAGCAGAAAAGGCGGAAGAGGCTTACAGGACGCATAAGATTATCATGAAGCTTGCGAAAGGGACGCAGGACTATAAAGAGCAGCGGCTGAGGCTGGGAGAACTGAAATATAAATACGCCCTCGCGATCCTTCAGAGCGGTGACGCAGACCTTGCACTGAAAAAACTCGGTGATGTGAAGAAACTCAATCCGGAATTTGTACCTGCGTTTATAACAAGCGGGGAAATACTACTGAACAACAAAGGTGATATGGAAAAGGCCATCGAGGAATGGGAGGCAGGGTATGCAATGACACACAATGCGGTATTCCTGATCAGGATGGAGGATATTTATCTGAAACATGACAATCCTTTCGAGCTGATCCGGTTCTACCGGAGATTGCTGTCCGACAGTCCGGAAGACCTGCTGACAAGAATTATGTTTGCGAAACTTCTGCTCCGGCTCGAAATGGTCGACGATGCTTCCGAGCAGCTCTCCTATCTCGATAATAAATGGATACGCATACCGTCGACAGAGATACTCAATGCGGAACTATTGGCGAAAAGAGGAGATTATTCCTCGGCATATAAAAAATTGAAATCCACCCAGGCGGGCGGTATACAATTAAAGTTTCCGTACGTGTGTCCTCGTTGCGGACATGAAGCATTTGTATGGACGGCAGAATGTCAGGCGTGTAAGAGCGCCGGCAGCCTGACACTGAAAACAAGCAAAGAACTGGAATCTTTCAAGCCTGTACCATCAAAGCTCCGCAATCTGCCCGTATAATTCGATCAGGGCATAGTATGTCGGTCCTTTACTGCTCAAAGTGCGGCAGGCCTGTTCATCAAACCATCCATTTTAAAGATCATGTTATCGTCGATTACTATATCGAGGTTACCGGGGATACGGAACCGGTTACGATAGCAAGTAATGAACAGGATAAACCCGACTCGAGTTATTTGAAACTCGTAGTGCCGAAGACGATAGTCGTGTGTGCGGATTGCATGAAAAGGTCTGCAAAAAAGTTTTGACAAACCATGCAAAAAGAGATATAAAAATACTAAATATCTTTAAAGGAGGAAAAATGAAAAAAATAAGCGTAAGCGTCATAGCATCATTGATAATACTCGGTTTAACAGTTTCGGCAAAAGCGGGTTATGTAAGGAGACAAAATGATCAGGGGCAAAGGTATCAGATGAGACAGGATACCGGTACATCCCAGTGGACTCCCAGGTTTGGTGTAGGCTTTAACAAGCAAATGTATGTATCACCTAATTTCCCCGGTACTTCCGAAGCTCCCTCGGATATTTCTTTTCGAGTCCTGGTAGGCCCTATCGGCGGTGAGTTCGATCTTGGAGGAAATCAATATGCAGGTCAGCTCGGCGGTGACGCAAACGTATTTGATGTGGGGCTAAAAGCATTTTATGCTATCATCTCGAAGCAGTACGTAAACTTCAATGCGGGCATGACATTAATGTACACAGATGTAGATTCTAAAACTAATGGTGTATTGATAGGAACAGGGGTGAATTTCTTTGCAGGACCAGAATTCTTTATACCCCAGTTACCAGAACTCGGATTCAACATAGAATTAGGACTTGGTTATCAATCATACTCGGGTAGCGGAGATCACTTTGCAGGCGATAACCTTGGTTTCAATACCGCAGACTTCCTGCAGGCCGGTATACACTATTATTTTAATTAAAATCTAAAACCGTTCTTAAAGGCGAGGCACTGCCTCGCCTTTTTTTTTCCCAATTCATCTTCTCTGCTGTCTTTTCCCCGATAAGAACAGATTGTCACCGAAACAATGGATTTGCCGATTTTTCGCAATCTGTAAGTAATCTGTAAGCAGATCCGTGATAGGAAATAGCTTACCATGATACTTTCAGTTTCCGAAAAAATGCGCTATATACATAAGGATATGAGAGATATGAAACAAGATATTTTTCCTATAGATATTCTTGAGTATCTTGAACAGGGGGTTGCCCTTGTGGACAGCTCTTTTAATGTTGTTTTAGAAAACAGCAGGTTCGAACACCTTTTCAACAAATGCTTCGGGACAGATCGATCTGCCGTTTTGTCAAAATATATCCACAATATGGGTATGAGAAAAAGAGCAGTGATGAGAATACAGTCCAACCATGATTCCCAGTTTTTTCTTATGATAAAGGTGGTAACGATCGGTAAAAACAAGTTCTATCTTATGACCCTGACTAAGAGAAGATTGAGGAAGATGGATTTATTCAAAATCCTGAAATCCGAATACAAGATTTCTTTAAATGAGTTCAAGATCATTTCGTATCTAAGCAAGGGATTCAGCAATAACGAAATAGCACGGCTCGCTAACCTTAAAACCTGTAACGTTAAATATCATCTCTCCCATCTCTACGACACATTTTATGTTTCCAACAGAACTGAGTTTCTCAATAAGGTCAAGGAGCTTGAGAACGGAGTATTCTAAACTTCTGAAAACCAGCAAAAATCATCAAATTTAAAAAGCCCTTATATTTAAATACGTTGCAAAAACAAGACTAGCCAGTTGGCTAGTGGACATTTGAAAAGGGTAGAGGGATAATGGAACAGAATAAAAACATTATTTATGAAGAAAAAGATGATAAAGGTTTTATGGATTTTTCTCATCTTTGCACTGACATCGAATACGAAAGTTTTTGCCTCGGCAATTGATCGTTCCTTTTTCAGTGAGCAAGAATGATGATAAGGGCGGGCTTTGCCCGCCCTTGCTTTGGAATACTAAATAATAAGGAGGGAAAGATGGATTTAAAAAGGTTAGGATATGGATGGATGAGGGGATTGTTCTTATCGTTGATATGGATGATTGTTTTTGTTTTTTCTTCTTGTGGAACTTATAAACATCAATCAACAAACTCGATAAAAACTTCACAGGTAACATTAAACTTAAAACTTTCTGATATTGTTCCACTATCGTTGCTGAACACGTTGTCTACGAATATCACAATGATAAAATCTATTCAGATTACTGTATCGGCAAGTGATATAAGTCCAAGCATTGTTCAGACCCAGAATATAACGGTGACCTCACAAGATATTATTATGAGCGTTACAGTACCATACGGCCCTCAAAGAACATTTACTGCAAATGCTTATGATAATGTGGGCGCAACAGGCAATCTTATATACAGCGGTAATGTAAGCGGTGTAGACCTCAGTCAACCTACTTACGCATTATCTATAGTGATGTCTATGGTAAGTGCAGGAATAAATCCGCCGTGGGTTGCATTTCAGCCCGTGTCAGGCATAACCACGACCTCTGCAACATTAAGCTCATTGATCAATCCAAGAGGGGATGCGACAAGCGTATTTTTTGATTATGGCTTAACAAGCAGTTACGGGATCAGTACGACTACGCAATTTATAACCGGCACATCGAATCAGCTCATCAGTGCTGTTATATCTTCACTTACCTCAGGTACTATGTATCACTGGAATGTAATAGCATATAACGGAGGGGGAACATCGCAGAGTCCCGATCAAACATTCTATACGCAGGCACTTCCTCCAACAGGTCTCACAGCTTCTCCATTAACGACATCTGTCACATTAAGCTGGAGTCCAGCAAATGGCGCATCATCGTATAATATATATTGGTCATACAGCTTACCTATTACAACCGGCAGTAACGAGATAGCAAATGTAACAAGTCCTTATGTTCAAACAAGCCTGTTCTCAAATACAACGTATTATTATGCAGTATCGGCAGTTGTTCCAACAGGGCTTGAAAGTAGTTTATCAGCACCAATTTCTACGACGACGTTGTCAGGAGGGTTAACAACAACGAGTACCGTTGCTTTAGACCTGCAGTTCCCTTACGTGCTTGCTTTTAGCTGGGGTGGTTATGGAATATCATCGGGATTGTTTAATCAACCAAGAGGTATAGCTTTGGACAATGCTGGAAACGTTTATGTTGTAGATTCTGGGAACAACC
>JAMCPX010000067.1 GCA_023382265.1 Deltaproteobacteria bacterium
AGCCGTAAATGTCTTAAACAGTTGTAAAGAACCAGAAGCGATCACAAAAGCGATCACACCTGAGTTATAAAGATGTGTAACATATTAAAAAATAAGGTAAAAATGATGTCTGATGACGGGTTTTAAACCCGCCCCGGCAGTTCTGTTGCACTTTTGGATTATAAATGAATGAAAAAAGTATATCTTATCAATTTATTATCAAGGAAAGAAATAATAACATATTTTAAATCGATCTCTGTCCATACCGAAGGGATAAACATTATGGATAAGAAGTCATTGTTTTATATGTTCAAAATAAATGGGCTTACATCACCCGCTGCAAACATTCTAAAACAAGAGGCATTGTCGTCCGGAGCCGAGCTTGCTACATCATGGAGAGTCATAGTTGATTCCCGTGCAAAAACAGATGCATTCCTTATAGGTACACTCAGGCAAATCGATATTATCTCGAAGAAGATAAAGGAACAGCAATTTGGGCTTGCCTCGATTTCAGAGGAGCTTGAACAAGCTATTAAAAACCTTTTAAACAATACAGCACGTTTAAAGTATAAAAACCATTTTTTTAATCTCACAGGCAGACCTGTAATAATGGGTATACTTAATGTTACGCCCGATTCATTTTCGGATGGCGGTCGATTTGCTTTTAAAGATACCGCTGTTAAAAAGGCTTTGGAACTTGTGAAAGAAGGAGCTGATATAATAGATATCGGCGGTGAGTCAACAAGGCCCGGGGCAGGGCCGGTTAATGCAGAAGAAGAGATAAACCGGGTAATCCCTGTTGTAAAAGAATTAAGAAAACATACAAAAACAACTATCTCTATTGATACAATGAAATCAGCGGTTGCACTAAAGGCATTAGAAAACGGAGCTGACATTGTAAACGATGTTAGTGCAATGAGACACGATCCCGCTATGATACATGTTGTTAAAAATTATAGATCAGGCATTGTTCTTATGCATATGAGAGGAACACCAAGAACGATGCAAACTTCAATAAGATATAAAGACGTTTTAGCAGAGGTGTTGTCATTTCTTGATGACAGGATAAAATATGCTATAAATAGCGGTATAGAAAAGGAACGGATCATCATTGATCCCGGTATAGGTTTCGGAAAGGCTTTATCTCATAATCTCTTGCTTCTAAAGAATATACGAACGTTTAAAACACTCGGTGTCCCTGTACTGGTTGGAGTTTCGAGGAAATCATTTATAGGTAAAATTACCGGTGCAGGTGTGGATCAAAGATTGTACGGCTCTTTATCCTCAGCCTTATGGTGTATTACGCAAGGTGTTGATATTATAAGAGTTCATGATATAAAAGAAACCAAACAGGCTATAGATGTTATAAAGGGCATAATGAATGCTTAACGAAAACACATTCAGAATTATTAAAAATATAGCTGATATCCTGATAGTCAGCTATATTATTTATAGATTGCTTATTATGCTGAAAGGCTCAAGAGCAGCACAGGTTATTATCGGGCTTTTTATTATATTTGGAGCCTACCTGATTTCCAATTTTTTTGATCTTACCACTCTGCGCTGGCTTTTAAATAGTTTTTTAAGCTCGATCGTTTTGATTATCATAGTTGTGTTTCAGCAGGATATAAAACGAGCGCTCGCGTACATGGGTAAAGGATATTTTAATATGAGCAATGCGCATGCCCATCAGATTAAACAGGGTATCAACGAAGTATCGGATGCTGTATACGAACTTGCAAAAACAAAGACAGGTGCTTTAATTGTTTTTGAAAAAAATATAGGTATAAAAGAAGTTGTAGAAACGGGGAGGGTCCTTGATGCCATCGTTACAAAAGAACTGCTGCTTACTTTATTTAACACAAACACACCCCTACATGACGGTGCCGCTGTAATAAAGGGTAATAGAATAAAAGCTGCCGGTTGTATGCTGCCATTATCCCAGGATCTTCATTATCATCCTGCTTACGGCACGAGGCATAAAGCAGCTTTTGGATTATCACAGGAGGCAGATGCGGTTATAGTCATTGTATCTGAGGAGAGCGGCAAGGTTTCTGTAGTACATGATTCTGAGATAAAAACAATAGATGAGCAGAAATCGCTTCAGGAAGAGCTTTATAAACTTATGGATGCACCGGTATGAATAAAATTGTAAAATTAATTACCGATAACTTTTCCTATAAATTACTCGCAGTTGTAATAGGGATATTCCTGTGGTTTTATGCTCATGGCGAAAGATCCTCTGAGCTTATTTTGAAAGTACCGGTTGTAATCAATACTGTTCCTGCAGATTATGTTATTGTTAACAGTCCTCCAAAGGATATACAACTATCCGTTTCAGGGCCATCATCATTGATATTTAACTATTTAAATACAAAACCTGCCTATTATATAAATCTGCCCAACAGCGGGCCTGGAACATACACATTCGATGTCTCTCCATCGAGTTTTCACCTGCCGGAAGGAGTAAAACTAAGGACAATATATCCGGAAGATATAACCGTCATGCTTGATCAAACGGTAAGCAAATTAATTAATATAGGTGTTTCAATAACCGGAATACAGGATAAAAGCAATGCAATAAAAAGTATCCGGACAAATCCAAGCAGGGTTGTTATAACTGGGCCGTCAACGATCATCAACAATATAAATGCGGTTATGACTCAGCCAATAAATATAAGCACATTTACAAAGGATACAACCGTAAGCGTCCCGCTTTTGACAGATCAATATAAGATGGTTACGGTTAATCCTCAAATAATATTTGTTACATTTAAAATGCGGTAACCATGAAAAAACTTTTTGGAACGGATGGGGTAAGAGGTAAGGCAAACGAAGAGCCGATGACGGTAGAAACTGTTTTAAAGCTTGGTAAAGCAGCGAGCTTCTTGTTATCCAACGGTAAGCCGCATAGGCGATTTGTCATTGGTAAGGACACAAGGTTATCAGGATACATGTTTGAAATGGCACTGACAGCCGGTATAACTTCAATGGGCGGGGATGTAATACTGACAGGCCCGTTGCCAACACCTGGGATTGCATTTATAACAACGGATACAAAGGCAGATGTTGGTATAGTTATTTCAGCATCGCATAATGCGTATCAGGATAACGGTATAAAATTTTTTGGTTCCGACGGCTACAAGTTAAACAACTCTATTGAAGATGCAATCGAAAAACTTGTTTTATCCGATGAAAATATACACCTATTATCATCTCAGGAAAAGATAGGGAAAGCGTATAGACTTTCCGATTCTATCGGCAGATATATTGTATTTTTAAAACATTCATTTCCGAAAGAGATATCGCTTTCCGGTATACGAATTATTGTGGATTGCGCCAATGGTGCCACATACAAAGTTGCCCCGACCGTATTGCAGGAGCTTGGTGCGAGTGTAATAATGCTCGGGGTTTCACCAAATGGGAAAAACATAAACCATAATAGCGGCTCTATTCATCCTGGAAATATGGCGGAGGCGGTAAAGAAATACAAAGCAGACATCGGCATTGCTTTTGATGGAGATGGTGATAGGGTTATCATGTCTGACGAAAAGGGAACAATCATAAATGGGGATACGATTCTTGCCATTACCGCAATACGATTAAAAAATGAAGGTAAGTTAAAAGGTAATGGCGTTGTCGGCACTGTTATGAGTAATATCGGTCTTGAAATAGCATTAAAACGTGAAGGTATTAATCTCGTAAGAGCGGGTGTAGGGGACAGGTATGTTATTGAGCGTATGTTAAAAGAGGGTTATATCCTTGGAGGTGAACAGTCGGGTCATATAATCTTTATAGAACATAATACAACAGGCGATGGCATTATAACAGCTCTTCAGGTACTTGCGATTATGAGATTTACAGGCAAAAAGCTGTCCGAACTTGCAAGCGTAATAGAGCATTACCCGCAGATCATCGTTAATGTAATGGTAAAAGATAAGCCCCCTTTAAATACATTGAATAACGTTAGTAACATTATTCATGATGTTTCCGCTAAACTACAGGATAACGGTAGAGTGCTTGTTAGATATTCGGGAACGGAACCTCTTGCAAGAATAATGATTGAAGGTATGGATCAACACATCATACAGGATTATGCATCAAAAATAGAAGGAGCTATAAAAGAAGCTATAGGGGCTTAAGAATAGCATATGGAGCATGTAAGATAAAATATTTATAAGCCAAAAAGGCGGTTAGACAGCAGGAAAGGTTCCGTGGTGAGTGAAAACATGCGTCCGATATTAAATCATATGATTAACTCAAATATTGCATTTAATCTATACCGTACTCTTTCCACTTTTTTGTAACCAGCTCTTTAATTTCTTGAGGCATTACAATATCGGGCGGCCACTGCCTCAGATGCCCTTCTTCCTTAAGCTTTTTTGTAGCATCAATGCCTATCTTTGATCCGTACCCGGTCTCAGGTGCTGCATGATTTAATATATCAACAGGACCTGACAGTATAATTGTATCCCTCAAAGGATCCACATTATTACCAAGTCTCCATATAATCTCTTTTATGTCCTGTACATTAACATCCCTATCAAATACGATTATAAACTTCGTGAACATGAATTGCCCAAGTCCCCATAATGCATTGATTATCTTTCTTGCATGGCCTGGAATGGATTTATCAATACTTACAAAGGCCATATTATGAAATACCCCTTCGATTGGCAGGTTGATATCAACAATCTCAGGAAACATCTTTTTGATCAAAGGCAGAAAAAACCTTTCCGATGCCTTGCCCAGATATCCGTCCTCCATAGGCGGCTTACCGACAATGGTTGCAGGGTATATGGCATTTTTTCTATGTGTTATCGCTGTTATATGAAAAACAGGGTATTTATCTTCCATTGAATAATAACCTGTGTGATCCCCAAAAGGTCCCTCTGTTCTTAATTCATCGGTATCAACATATCCCTCTAAAATAAACTCTGCGTATGCGGGTACTTCAATATCGCATGTAATACACTTTACCAGCTCCACGGGCTCTTCTCTCAAAAAGCCCGCGAATATCATTTCATCGATTCCATCGGGCAATGGTGCTGTAGCGGCATAAAGCGTTTGTGGATCAGTACCTATTGCAACTGCAACATCCATACGTTTGCCGAGTTCTTTATACCTCCTGAAGTGTCCTGCACCATGCTTGTGAACATGCCAGTGCATGCCGGTTGTTTTTTCGTCATACACATGCATTCTGTACATCCCGACATTCCTTATGCCTGTTTCCGGATCTTTTGTAAAAACGAGTGGAAGTGTAATGAACTTTCCTCCGTCGAGCGGCCATGTTTTTACAATCGGCAGTATATTGAGATCCGGGTTGGCATTTATGATTACTTCATGGCATGCACCATCTGACCGTGTTTTTGGAAAAAAGTCTGAAATCTGTTTTAACAGGGGAAGCATCTTAATCTTGTCCAGCAATGATTCAGGTGCTTTCTGATCGATGAGTTCCTTCATCCTATCCTGAAGTGCATTTAAACTGGCAACTCCAAGTGCGAATGCAGTCCTTTTCTCTGTGCCGAACATGTTCATCACAAGCGGGAATGAACTCGATTCTACATTTTTGAAAAAAAGTGCTGGCCCGTTCGATTTCATTGTCCTGTCCGCGATCTCTGCGACCTCAAGGATTGGAGAAACCAGTACATCTATTTCCTTTAGTTCGTTCCTGTTTGCAAGGGCTTTTAAATAATCTCTTAAATCTTTAAAATACATGATCTACTTATAAATTATTCATATCGGGAGTTCAAGTTAAATAATAGCTTTAAGGCGTGCTGTACCGCTAAAAGCAGATATCGATAAATGACTCAACATCCTTTACCCTGATCAACTCAATATCTGATTTAACAATACCTTTATAATTGCCGTCAGGAATGAACGCCTTTTTAAATCCAAGTTTTTCAGCCTCTTTTATACGTTTGTCTATCATACCAACCGGCCTGATCTCGCCTGTAAGACCTACTTCACCAATAAACACAGAGGAAGGATCAAGGCTCTTCCTTTTATAACTTGAGACGAGTGCCGAGATCACACATAGATCAGATGCTGGTTCATCAACCGTTACACCGCCTACTACGTTAATATATATGTCCTGTCCCAACAGGTTTAAGCCTGCCCTTTTGTCGAGAACAGCAACAAGCATTGATAATCTCGTCTGGTCAATGCCGACGGCAGTTCGTCTCGGCATAGCAAGATAGCTTGCGATTACAAGCGCCTGTATCTCGACAAGCAATGCCCTTGTGCCTTCTATGCTTGCAAATACGGCGGAGCCTTCTCTGGGCGCGTTTCTCGCTGTCAGAAAAAGCTCTGATGGGTTTTTTATTTCTTTAAGTCCTGTTTCTGTCATCTCAAAAACACCGATCTCGTTTGTTGAACCAAATCTGTTTTTTATGCCCCGGAGTATTCTAAAGTTAAGATTTCTATCGCCTTCGAAATAAAGCACCGTATCAACCATGTGTTCAAGAATTTTTGGACCCGCAATTGCACCTTCTTTTGTTACATGACCGATAAGCAAAAAACTTATATTGTGCCGCTTGGAAAACCTCATAAGCCTATCGGTGATCTCTTTTAATTGAGCAACGCTTCCCCTTGGTGCAGGTGTTGTAGCACTCTCTATTGTCTGGATGGAATCAATGACAGCAACATCATAGTTCTGCTTTTCTATAACCTCTAATATACTGTCCAGGTCTGTTTCCGCAAGTACCTCAAGCTCCTCGGTTATATCAAGTCTTTTAGCTCTCAGCTTGATCTGCTGTAAAGATTCTTCACCCGTTACATACAGGCAGTTTCTTTTTGACAATATCAGGGCGTTTGAGGCAATGAGTGCGATGGTTGATTTGCCAATACCAGGATCCCCGCCAATCAGTATTAATGCCGATTTTACGATTCCGCCTCCAAGTACTCTGTCAAGTTCTTCTATCCCTGTTTTAAATCTTTCCTGTCCTTGTGTTGAGATGGATTTTAACCTTATAGCTTCAGCATTATCTGTTTTATGCCTTTTATTCTCCTGATGCGAGAACTGAACAAAAGTGCTCCATTCCCCGCAGGAAGGACACTTTCCAAGCCATTTGGGTGAGTTGTAACCGCAGGAAGAGCAGATGAATTCTATTTTTTGTTCAGCCATATTAGTATAAATAACAGGCGACCGTATGGGCCGGCGCAACTTCCTTTAGTACTGGTTCCTCATCTCTGCATATGGGTTTTGCATAAGTACATCTCGGGTAAAACCTGCATCCTCTGACCGGTGGTGCGGTAATGTTCGAATACTCTGAAGACTTGCGATCTTTTGAGGGCATACTGGATAATAAAAGCCTTGAGTAAGGATGAATCGGATTTTTTATAATTTCCATTTTAGAAGCAGATTCCACTATCTTACCAAGATACATAACAGCTATCCTGTGTGAAATAAAAGCAACAACTCTTAAGTCGTGTGAGATGAATAAATAACTGACAGCTTGTTTTTCCTGTATCTCTTTAAACAGATTCAGAAGCTGTGCCTGTATGGATATGTCAAGTGCAGAAACGGGTTCATCGGCAACAATAAATCTTGGATTTAAAGACAAGGCTCTTGCAATGCTTATCCTCTGTCTTTGTCCGCCTGAGAAAGCGAATGGATATTTGTTATAAGCCGTTTGGGGTAATCCGACAGTTGATAATAAATCTATTACTCTATATTTTAAAACCCTGCCTTTTGCGATCTTATGCACACGCATTGGATCGGCTATAATATTGCCCGCCTTCATCCTTGGATTAAGAGAACTGTACGGGTCCTGAAACACTATTTGTGCCTGTCTTCTGAATTGTTTTAGTGAAGCCCTGTTTGCCTCAAGTATATTCATACCATCAAACATTATGGTCCCAGATGTCGGTTTCACAAGCAATAAAACTGCTTTCCCCAACGTTGATTTCCCGGAGCCGCTTTCCCCAACAAGTCCGAGTGTTTCATGCTCGTTTATAAACAGGCTTACTCCATCAACAGCTTTTGTTTCCTGTTTGCTTAAAAAACCGCGTGCTTTGTAATAAACTTTTAAATCTTTAACATCTAAAATCGCCATTAACTCTTATTAACTCGAAGTCGTTAATCAAGCAAGCGATGAATTGGCTTCATGTATACAAAAACGGCGGCAGATAAAATTTGAAGATACTGGCTGTTAAAGCCGAGTCAATATGTCAGTTAATTACCAAGTGAAAATGTCAGTAAGCTTATTCATTAGACGGCCATTTTTAATTGAGTTTGTTCATGTAATGTACCTTTAATTAAACGAGTCACAGCCTCAGGGCTAAATCTTGCCACCAATTGTCCCTTGTAAATAATCTCTATACTTCCTTCCCGTATCTGTAAGACCTCCACATGCTGTTTTACGAGTGAACGAAACTTGTTAGAGGGTGGTATTTGAAGAATCAAGCCTTCAAACGAGATTGTATGGTCAGCACTGACGACCCTTGTATCCTTGAGGCATAAGATACGGTCCAGTTTATCGATAGGGGGGCTTTCCGAAAAGCTGATTCTTGTTTCTTAGAAGGGAAGTTAAAACGTTTATTATATTCCGGCAAGAAATTTTTAAGGACTTCGTTAGCCTGCTGCATATCTTGTGCCTTTTTAAGACGTAATTCTACGACGAGCCGGTCTTGGAGTACCCCCCACAGACGTTCTATTCGGCTTTTCGCCTGAGGAGACCATGCTTTTATAATACCTATACCAAGCTCATTCATTGCACGACCAAACTGGGTAAGAGGTTTACTGTTGTGGAGCTGTTCCAGTATCGTTGGTTCTCTCAGAGTATGAAAAATAGAATGCCTGTCTGAATAAAGGCTCAACGGAAGTCCGTGCGAGACAAAGATATCCCGCATAAGCTCCAGATACGACCATGTAGCCTCTGATTCCACAAACTTACACCACATGTATATCCAGTCGCATCGTCCTTTGCTCCTACAAGTGTAAGCAAGGGGCCTCGTACTTCAAGCCAATCGTGAGGAGAAGCATCGATCTGAAGCATTATACCCAGGGCATCCTTTCGTTCCCGGCGCCTGCGGTACTTTGGTTTGCGGATACTTCGCTTTGGTAAAATACCAGTTCCACTTAAGGTCATTCTGAGGGTTTCCCTCCCTATTTCTATGCCTTCTTCTTTGAAAAGAAGCTCTTTCATATGGGTATCGTTTACATCCCGGTATTTACTCTTAGCCAGCGTGATAACCTTTTCCTTTATACTTTCCTCAAGCCTAAATGGACTTTGCTTACCCCTGTTTTTATGGAAAAGCCCTTCTATCCCTTGTTCCAGCATCCGCCTCAGCATACGAAATATCTGTCTGACGGACCTCCCCAGTATCTTCCCTGCATCTTTTACATCTACCGTTCCATCCATTATCGCTGATAGTACATCTGCTCTTAGCTTATCCTTCACTGTCAGTATCATCCCTTCCTCCTGTCTTTATAACAGGATATACTACTGACATTTTTACTTGGTAATTAGAGATGACATTTTTACTTGGCTATCACAATTTGAAGATACTGGCTTGTTTTAATTAATAAAGTGTAATAAGATCTACGACTAAAACCGATGAACGGGATTTTGATAAATGAGAAGACAAAATAAATATGAGGATAAAAAAGATATTGTTACTTCCGATCTGGAGCTTGACAGGCTTTATAAAGCACTGAATGATATTGAGCGTGCATGTAAGAAAAACCCGGGGTTTAATAACCTTATAGGCTGGGAGATGGAATGGAGGAAATATCCTGCGCTTTTTGACATACTTGATAAACATTCCGAGCAGTATTATTTAAAACAGCTTGAAAAAGATATATACATGAAACATATAACACCATTTTTAAAAAACCTGCAAAAAGGCGCTTACGCACTTGATGCGGGATCAGGGATCGGCAGGTTTGGTATCGAGCTTGCAAAAATGGGTTATCATGTAGCGCTCGTGGATAATGTTAAAAGCTCATTAAAAATTGCGCTTAAACATTTCGCTAAACATAAAATAAAGATGTTTGAGCTGTATCATGCAAATATTGATAGTATGTATCGGTTGTTTAAGGACAATACATTTGATGCCGTCTTTGCTATTGAATCGGTATGCTATACCTCTGATCCTCTAAAGACAATGAAGGAGCTTCTCAGGGTGACCAAAAAAAATGGATTTTTATTTGTATCCGTAGAAGGGCTTTATGGGGCAATCCTGTCAGACCCTCAAATACCGGAGAATATGCTTTTAAAGCTTATTGGTACGGGTGTATTGTCAATGGATCAGAATGTGCATACGCATTACTACACAAAACAAGGATTTGAGCAGTTACTTAAAAAGGGCGGTGCAACAATAGTTAACATACATGGTACTCATTATGTTCCCGAAGGTATATTTAGCAGGCTTATTGATATGCCTAAATTACCATCAACCGGATATAGAAAAAGGATTGCAAAAATTGAAGCATGGCTTAAGAGCTCACCCGAATTTAATAACCTCGCGAGAAGCTGGCTTGGGATAATAAGAAAATGAAAGTATTATTAATTAATTCACCGAAGTATTATTGGCCATTTATAAATGAGTACGATAACTTTTTGCTGCCTCAGTCGCTTGTATATTTAGCTGGCATCTTAAGGGAGCATGATATAGAAGTAAAGATCATAGACACAATGCCGTTAAAGATGGGATGGAAAACACTTGCAAACAGGATAAAGGAAGAGAAACCCGATGTTGTAGGTGTAGGAGAAAGTCATGCATTGTACGCACATGAATCAGAAAAGCTGATAAGTCTTGTAAAAGAAATTAATCCAAAGATTAAGGTTATCGCTGGTGGAGCACATTTCACGAACCTTTATAATGAATATCTTAACGGTGATCTCGGGATTGATTTTATAGTAAGAGGAGAGGGTGAGCTTACATTACTCGAGCTTATAAAGAGTATAGAACAGGGGAAAGATGATTTTGTAAATATAAAAGGGATTGCATTTAAACAGGACGGCAAGATTATTCAAACACCATATAGACCTTTGATAGAGGATCTTGATACCCTTCCTATGCCTGCTTACGACCTTGTACCTATGAATCAGTACGGGAATAGCAGGTATCTATTCTCGCCAGGAGGAACAACCATAAATCACAGCAGGGGATGCACAAGTAACTGCAGCTTCTGTGTATGGTGGACACAGATGGCTGACAGGAAAAATATAAATGGTAAAGAAGTACTGAAACCAAGATGGAGAACAAAAAGTGTAAATAAAACAATGGAAGAGATATTATTACTTTATCATACATACAATAAGCGTGCTCTTGTATTCGTTGATGATTCATGGAATATAAATCCTGAATGGGAGGATGAGTTTGCAACAGAGCTAATAAAACAACAATTAAAACTTAACTGGTTTGCATTCATGCGCGCGGATTTATTATTAAGGGATGAGCGTCTCGGCATTCTTGAAAAATTGGTAAAATCCGGGTTATCGCATTTATGCGTAGGTGTAGAAAGGGCGGAAAACAATGAACTTAAGCAATTTGGTAAACCATTCTACTCTCATAATGCATCATTGGAAATATTTCATATCTTAAAGAAAAAATATCCATCCGTTTTTCTACAGGCAACGTTCATAGTAGGTGTTTATAATGAAACTGAGGAATCCATGTATGAACAATTAAAGTTTGCAAAAAAACTAAAGCCCGATTACCCTGCATTCCATCCTTTAACACCCGTGCCAGGTACACCACTTTATAATGAGGTAATTAAGAGCGGCTTACTTGAGATAAAGGATTTTTCAATGTTTGACTGGCTTACACCTGTAATGCCTTCAAAGTATCTATCAAGGGAGAGGATCGAAGAGCTTGTTATAGAGCTTAATAGGAATTTTATTAATATCCGCTGGCTTATTAAAGGTATGCTATCGCCTTATGCATATAAAAGAAGGATGTACATATGGTGGTTTTTAGTGCTTATAAAGGTGTTATGGTCAAGATTTATCTCAAAGTTTAGATGGATAAGACCTAAAGAAATTATAGGGCTCATAAAACCCGAGTGGTATGATAAGTAGTAACACTTATTAGGTAAAACAGAACCGGGGTCAGGTAACATGAAAAGCGGCAATCTCCAATAGCCTCTGATATAATCAGAAGCAATAAAATAAGGAGTAGGTGCCGCATGATATATGTGGGGATAGATTTTCACAAAAAGTATTCAATAGCAAGTGCAGTGGATGAGACTGGCAGGTTTGTAAAGGAGACAGCAAGGGCACTTTAAATGGGTGATCCCTTTTCTTTCGATTTGACTTCAACCTGTTATCATGTTTGAATGAGTAAACATAGGGACAGTAGTGCAGTAGAGTGAAGATTTATATAAAATTATAAGCTAGAATCTATGCGTACAAAAAACATTTATATGTTTATCGCGATGGTTATATTTGCCATGATTGTCATGGCGGGATGTTCGGGAAGTTCAAAAATTCAGGTTCAAAGCCTTTAGCGCCGGCTGGTCTCACGGCAACACCAGCGGACTCGCAGGTAACACTGCAGTAGAGCGCATCCGTTGGCGCAACCGGCTACCATGTTTAAATAACGACAACCAGCACCTTTATACAGGAAACCGCCGCGGGGCCAATCTCTACGGCAACAGGACTTGCAAACGGAACTGCCTACTACTTCACGGTGACTTCGTTTAACAGTGTAGGTGAAAGCAGGCCGTCCAACTTGGTGAGTGCAACGCCATCACTGGTTATCAACACCTTTATGGTTGGTGCATATCCTGGTGGCATAGCAATAGATGCCGCTGGCAATATCTGGGTGGCGAATTATAGCGGCGATACTATCAGCGAGCTGACATCTGCATCGGGTTTTACTACTACTAACACCTATTTAGTGAGCTCCTAAGTCAATGAATTTGTTAATACGGCTATAGGTCCACAGTACTTCCCGTGCTCGTACTTTACCGACACCCATCGGCTCGGTACCTTCCGGCAATAGGACGCATAGTTGCCTGCTTTCATAAACCGTTCTATCGGTCCCGTCTCAAGCATGATCGTCAATCCCAGTATCTTCCCAACCCCCGGTATTGTTAAA
>JAMCPX010000068.1 GCA_023382265.1 Deltaproteobacteria bacterium
ATGAGGTTTTTCTGGTCGGTGCGCACATATCGCCGTACAGCCACATGACCTCCGAGCGGTACGATCCGACAAGGACAAGAAAGCTGCTGCTCAACCGCTCGGAGATAGACAAATTGACCGGCAAGGTAAAGGAAAAGGGCTTTACTTTAGTGCCAACGCGTGTATATTTTAAAAAAGGACTGGCAAAGCTGGAATTTGCCATTGCCAAAGGCAGAAAGCTCTTTGATAAACGCGAGCAAATCAAGAAGAAAGACTTGGATAGAGAGCAGAGACGCAGCCTGAAATAGGATGGCGTCAATGCGAACACAATGAAGAATCTTGGAGTAAAACAATTAGCCAATGGGGGCGAAGGGTTTCGACACGGCTAAGATAACCTTTTGGTGCATGTCGAGGTCCCATCTACTCGTTAAAAGGATGGAAAAAACTAGTCGCAAACGACTACGCACTCGCTGCTTAATTAAAAGCAGCTGAGTTGATACGGTCACCTTGCGGGCTGTCTCAACGATAAACTTTTCAGCAAGGCGATTTCGGGGATTTATTCCGTTTAACCCAAGGTCGCACCCCAAATGGAATAGTTGTCAGAATCCTGCCGGTGGGATGAAGACAGCGAACATTTAAACACAGGATAAACATGTAGTGCCAGAGGTGAAAATGGTTGTGGACGCGGGTTCAACTCCCGCCGCCTCCATTCTTTTTGTATCTAAAACCTTTTGTTTTCTAAGACCTTAACAGTCATAGCCCGTTTTGATCTACCTGAATGTGATCTTTTTTGTGATCACCCTGCTGATCAAGAACTGCAACAACGCTTTTAAGGTTATCAGGGCTTAAGTGGCTGTACCTCATCGCCATGCTGGGTGTCGAATGTCCCAAGAGCATTTGAACCTGATATAAGCTTATGCCGGACTGAACTAATTTTGAAGCGACTGTGTGCCTTAGAGTGTGAAATGTACAGTCCTCAACATTTGCCCTTCTGCACGCTCTGTCAAAGGCGTGCCGTAGTGTACTTGCACTTAGCCTTTCACCATTACCGTTGTGGAACACAAAATCGCAATTGATGTGTCTGACCTTGTTCAATCCTAAAAGCAATTCTCTGACAGCATTATTCATAGGTAGCCCAAGCATCCTTTTGGTTTTGGTGACCTGAAGCGTGATGACATCCCTTTTAAGGTCTATGTCTTGCCATCGCAAACCCAAGACATCGCTTTCTCTTAAACCGGTGCTCAATGTTAGCTTGATGATGGGTTTCAACCAGACGTCTGATGCTTCATATAGCCTTTTGATTTCATCATCGGTAAACCATCGGGTTCTTGCTGGTGGTAGCTTTTCCATTGGTACTCTTACAAAGGGATTATCCCGTGTCCATTCAAGCTGTTTGATTCCAATGTTGAAAATATGTTTACCAAGACCAAGCTCAAGGTTTATCGTTTTAGGTGCTGCACCCTGATGCCTACGCTCTAACTTGTAGGCCGTTATTCTGGCAGGTGTGACGTCCTTTATGAGTAAATTCCCGAACGCCGGTAACAAGTGCCCTAAAAGTTGCTTATCCCGCCTTATACTCGATTGTGTCTTTGCACTTGTAAACTCTTGCATAAACTTTTCCGCCATCTCTTGGAACAGCTTTTTACCATCTTGCCCCTTATCAAAATACGTGCCTTCTACCAGTTCCGTTATTATCTTCGCTTCGATCTCTCCAGCGAGCTTTTTATTCTGTGTCTTCGTTGCTACCCTGATCAATCTGCCGTCATGCCTTAGCTGAACCATCCACCTTAAACCTCTTCGTATTAACGTCATATTCACCTCCCCTGTGAAAAGGTTTTGAAAGTGTCGGTTAATTCCGTGCATGAATAGTCTACATCACACATGCAGGAATTACAACTGCTATTCCTTATTATTGAGCTACATGGTTTAATACGGTTTACTGTGTGTTTTGATTCAGTAAGCAAAACATCGTAAACATATTGTTTAAAAGCTTCAAAAGCCTTTCCGGCGCTCGGCTGGTAGACTGATATGAATAGCGGGAAGATCGTCGTTTCTATGTGCCTATGCGTAAGAAAATAGCATATATAAAGGCATGTATTTAAGTAGTCTGTGATTGGTTTATTCATGTTAGAATTTAACCCCTGATAAGAATTGCCGTGCATCCGGCTGGACGATTCGCAAATACACCATTGTTGTCAGCACGCTTGAATGACCTAAAAGGTCTTTCACTATAGGCAAGGGCACGCTTTGACCTATGCAGTTGACGGCAAAGCTATGCCGGAGCGTGTGCGGATGGACAGATTTTGTTATGCCTGCCTTGTTTGCTATGGCTTTGATAATCTGAAAGCCACGCTGTCGGCTAATATCAAAAAACCTGTCTGTAATATTCTCCGTCAAGGCAAAGCTCGCCAGCTCGTTTGATAATCCCAATGTGATCGGTATTACTCTGTAAACAGGTTTGCTTTTCTTATTTCTCTGCTTTTCTGTTAGAACCCTGACGGATAGGTTGTATGTATCAATATCATTGCGTGTAATTCTTAACGCTTCCGTTATCCTGCACCCTGTTTGCCATAGAATATTTATAAGCAGATGATCCCGTTTATTGTTCAAGGACGCTTCAAGCATAGCCTGTACCTCTGGAGCAGATAGATAGACGGGTATGTCCTTGCTTTCATACCGTGCCATTGAAAGTTTTTGAACAACCGGTAAGTTATCCATGTTTACAATTCCTATACAGAATGTAAAATTTTATGCCTTTTAATGTATCTAAAACCATGTGTTTACCTCTTAAAAATGCCTGTTCGCTTTACAAAATACCTACTTTTGTTAAACCCCTGTTTAAAGAAGAAGGCAGGCAATACAACACGCCTGCCCCGTAGTGTTGCGCTCCCTTTATTCAGGGTTCTCCTCAAATCCGTTATCGGAAGCGAGTTCGCCCCGTTTGTCGAATCCCTTGTCAAAACCTCGCTCAAAGGCTTCCTGAATCCGCTTTTCCGTTTCTGCATCCGGATTCTGGATCGGCTGCTCGTTTTCGGGTTGCTCTTGAGAGGGATTTTTAATTATTTTACCGGCCATCGCTATCACCTCCTTTCATCATTTATTTTGTTCTTGCATATCGTTGCATTGAATGTCTTTTTGAATGAATGTAGTTTTTGACGCTCAACGTTATCCCGTGCGTCTAACATAATGCCTATCTCTTGATCGTCATAAACGGGTACGCCATCCCTTTGTATTTCAGGCAGTATGGACTTATCAATTAGCCACCAGAAATGATTCTGTAGAAGCTCAGACCATAAAAGGATCGCCCTTACCGGTTTAAGCTCTGGTTCTACCCATTGCTTCTTTTGTTGTGATAAAAGCTCTATTGCTTCCTGTTTGTGTGCTTTCAGTTCTGCTAATAGCTGGTTAAGTTCTGGGTGTTTTTTTACCACTGGTTCGGGTATGCGATATTTGATTTTACTGCCGTTAATATGGAGTTGAATCCCCATAGATTTGAATTGGTTCAGTAGTTCAGTGGCGTTCATACTTCCCCCTCCATGTTGTTCCTTGCCAAGTTACTACCGTTTTTATTATCTATAGGCGGTAGTAAGGTAGTAAGTTCCCGCTGATCCGCTCCTGAAGCGGGTTTGAAGTTACTACCACGATATACTTTTCTTTTGCCCTCGGTAGTAAGATAGACAGAATCATCGTTTATCATCTCTTTTAAGACCGGCTGGATTTCTCCGTATTGCTTACCGAAATTTGAGCTTATATCCGCAGCGGTAGCCCCGTCATACTTCTTATCTTCAATAAAAGCGTATAACTTTTCCGCAAGTGTGACCGATTTTGGTACAGTGGGCAGTTCAACGAAGTTTATAACATCGTTTTCCTCAGTCATCTTCAAGTGTAAAATATACTCAGGAGTCAATCTTGTTTTTTCTGTTTTTAAAATAAGAGCATCAGGATTTTTATTCAAACTGAATGCAAGATCACAACCCGCAAGAATTTCAGAACTACCCCTATACCCTTGTCCTGTAGCCTTCCCCCTATGATGAATAACTAAGACAGTAGTGCCAGCATCACGTATTTTTTGCAGTATGCCCATGACTTCAGCCATTTCAGTCGCTGAGTTTTCATCTGCATTGTGGAATCTTATCAAGCTGTCAAAAATGATAAGATCGTACTCTTTTGCAATGGTAACATAAGCGTCAAGGCTAAGTGGACTCATATCCACAAAAATATTATTTACCATCATTCCAAATTTTTTGAGTCTACGTTGAAGTTCTGAGGGTGTACTATCTTTATTTACAATCAGAATCTTGATAGATTTTGTTTGGCGATTTAAGAATGTCCTGCCATTTGCAAGGCAAGCAGCAAGATGTAATACAAACCATGTTTTATAATGCCCTGCTATACCGAACAGAAATATTAAGATATTTGAGGGAATGAGGTCTTGAACAAGCCAAGACTTTACCCCTAAGTCCAGTTGAATAAATTCCGCTGCCGGAATAATGCGGTTTTTATTAAAGAAATACTTTGCATAATTTGTTTTATTAGAGGTATCAAATTGATTGAAGATGTTTTGTATTTGTTCTGAATCGTATCCCTGTTTTTTGAGGACGTTTATTTTTTCTATAATATTTTGCTTCTGGTTCTTGTAGTCCGATTTAATGCTATCAACGGTTATAGCTGACGTGTGTAGTTCAAAAAGTTGATCGTTGATCTCTTTTATTAAAGTCTCGATATTATTATTTTCCATAAAAAAACCTCCCTGCTTTTGTGATTAGTTCAGGCGGACAATGTCGTAACGCCTCGATATTTTCTTTTTTGATCGAGAGTAAATTTTCATTATCGTTTCTTAGAATCTGCTGTGCCTCGGAATTATTTACAAAATATTTTATCAGATTGTTATTCAGTGCTACGCACGTTTCAATCTCCCGCACCCGCCGAAGTAATTCTGTTACACCTTCAACCGTGGAGGGATACATAAGCTCATTTAGAAGTTCACCCACGGTTCTGTTCGTTCTGTGATTTAAAAACTTCTAATACTTCACTTATTCGGTAGCGATTCAAGCGACCGACCTTGTGAACTGGAAGTCGGCCGGTACTTGTCCATAAATAGATTGTGCCCTTTTTAAGTCCCAACAAATTGCTTATTGTGGTTACGTCCACAAATCTTTTCTCTTCAATGTTAATATTCATAAACTTTTCCCTCTTTGAACCCATTTTAGCCTGCCGTTAGAATTCCGTAAAGACATTAAATGGCGAATAATTAAGTTTGTCAGATACAGCGTTGAAGCTATTTTGCGGGCGATCATGGTTTGAAGAATTGATTTAATTGACCCCCTTCATAGAAGGGGGTAAAATTTCATATTATGGCACGAATAAGTAAACGTAACCTTATTAACAAACAGATACAGGTGTTGAAGTGCTACTATTGGAATAAAGACACTAAAGGAAAGATCAAAGCTACAGCACAGGTAGCACACATATCTAAAAACACAGTAAAGAAATGGCTAAAGCTGCTTCCGAGATATGTGCATGGAATTACAAATATTCGATCATCGTTTGATCCCCATGATAGAAGACGGGGTGTTTTCTTTTATGAAACAAGTCTCTTAGATAGCGAACTTGATATTGAACTATATAAAATCCTCTCTGGATATTATATTCAATGGGATAAAGTTGTCGATTTAAATAATGCAATAAATACTAACTTCAAGGAATATTTGAATGATGATAAATTAAAGCAGGAGCTTATAAACAAAAACCTTGATCCTGATTACATAGCCTTTTTGATATTTCAATTCTATTCAGTTGCTCAACCGGATAAATCAATCAATGCTGATCAAAGGCTTTATGGCTATAAAACTTTATGGGGCATCTTCACTTACAGCGATCATCCAGTCGGGGTACATAGAAGGGGTAAATCGGTAAGGACACATTTATTGAAAGATTTCATATTGAATTTGAATCATTATTTAGCAGATAATAAGCTCAGATACGGCTATGCACAGAAGATCATAATTAACCTTGAATTTGATATTTTAAACTACCTGCCTGATTGGTTGCGGAAAAAAGATAAGAGCCATAGCAAACAAAGATTTAAACATTACTGGGAGAGCGCAATTAGAGATCATTTATCACTTAAAAAACCGTGGATAGGTTTGGGTATGTATATTCTTTTTAAAAAAACTCATATCATTCATCGGCAAGGGGGCTTCACTTTTGACGAAATAGGTCAGCTATACAGAACATTTGAACAATCATATAAAAAATTCATAACCAAAGATGCTGAACGATATTTTATAAAAGCATTCGTGAATGAATCTATATATTCATCAGTTTTATTGGCTGATAATATGCATGATCACATGTTAGCTGACTATACTGGACTACGGAAGGATATTGTCTGTTTAGAACTTATAATTGTTTTGCTAAAAAGGGCTATTCAATTACAAGTACACACTTGAAGGATTAAACATATTGTAGTTACCTGTAACCACCTTTTCTTAAAACATCCCTTTTTTATAATTCAAAAATTCCATGCCCCTGCAGTTTATCTTGTATCCGTATATCCAGCCTTTAATATTATAATTACAGGGTTTCCGTCTCCGGTATAACCAATGATAGCGGTACAGGTTATTTACAGCCCTGCATACCTGCTGAATAGGTATATCAAGCGCATCAGCAAGCTCGTTTACGGTCATTCTATCTTGCTTGCAAAGCAAGTATAGCAAGACATGGGAATGGAAATAAATTCGATAGCTAATATCGATAAACCGGTAATCAAATCCGGTATTTCCGGTATCTCATACCGCTTAAATCGATTTAAATACGGAATGTAAGGGTATCGAAATCCGATATACCGGTAACGATACTCGATAGTCTCCGATAGGTTTACCGGTAATCACTGGACGGTAACTGGATGATAAACGATTTACGTCCGGTAGATTATACCGGTATACCGGTCTGAAACCGGTATCGATATTCGATTTTACCGGTTAGAAAACGATTTCAAACGTTCTTTACATATAAATAAATCCAAATTACCGGTCTTTAATCGATTTACGTTCCGTAGCTCACACCGAAATACCGATCTTAAATCGATTTGTATCGGATGCTCTCTGATTCACTTGCTATATTTTATGATATTGTTCGATTCATTTACGATGACTTAATATCTTTCTATAGCTTGTAAGATATTCTCCATCTTATCCGGTACCCGTCCGATTATGAAGAATCAATAACTTACGTATTCTGCATTTATCAATTACATGGAATTTCAAATAGTTCCGATAAGCATCAATGTTCCTTAATGACATCTATATAGGATACCAATATCCTCATTAACATATAGCCATTGATAGCCTTAACTGCTATTATAAGCCCTGCCATAGCCTTATGATAAGGTTATATAATTTATTTAAGACATATATATATCAACCTTGATATGGTTGATATGCTCTTATAGGTATTCTTAGGCTTAATGCTTTACTACTATTATATATAAAACCTGCCATAGCCCTATGATAAGGCATGATATACATCAATGGTTATCATACTGCCTACTTTTGATATACCGCCTGTAAACATGCTATAAGAATAATAGGGGTACAATAAGACTTCTATTATGAATATTAAAATAAATAAGATTGGATTGTATATCTTTCTTGCTGTAATTTTTATTACTTACTTCTTTATCAGATTGCCTGAGCTTAAAGATGCTTTTTCCATAGGTATGTCTAAGCCAGGGGATTTTATCCAGGATTATATGGCAGGCAAGCAGCTTCTTATGGGAAAAACCTTATATCCATCCAATTACAGGGAAATGGATGAACTTCCACAACCAAAGAACCAAACACATTCAATACTGAAAAACAAATTAATAGATGCGCATCCGCCATTTGCAGCAATTCTGTTATTTCCTTTATGGTTTTTAAATTACCATAATGCGATATTCTTATGGGTTATCATAACGATATTGTGTATGGTTTTGATAATTGCTTTATTGCTTAAATCTGAAAGTATCCCATTGGTATACATCCCTTTAGTATCTTTATTTGTTCTTGCATGGGCTCCTTTTCAAATAAACCTTTCCAATGGTCAAATATCTATTCTTGTTACCTTGTTTGTCATAGCGGGATGGTACTTTTTAAAAAGGGAAAGAGAAAACCTTGCCGGTATTTTCATTGCACTCGGCACAATGCTTAAGTTTTATCCCGGACTTTTAATAATATACTTACTCATCAATAAAAAGTATAAAGCGTTCTTGTCCGCTACAATTGGTATAGGCTTTATTCTTATTCTCTCATACCTTATCACAAAGCACGACCTTTTTTACTTCATTTTTAACGTATTGCCCGGGGATATTCAACGCTGTGAAATTGTCTTCGGGAATACTTCTTTCAATGGATTTTTCACGCAATTGTTTCTGCATTTGCAACCATACGGTAACACTAAAGCCTATATACCCGTGGTGAACCGATTTGACAGAAATTTATATCTCTATGGTACAGAGGCATTGTTCCTGTTATATTGGGTCTACAGCATCAATAAATATAATTACGATAATGACACAGGATTTTCAGTGTTTATTATTTCATCTCTCCTCTTGTCTCCGCTCTGCTGGAATCATTATTTGACACTCTTATTGCTTCCCTTGGTTGTTTTTGCAAAAGAACTACTAAAGAAAAGGACTATCTCTGAAGTCGTTATCTTCTTAACGGCACTGTTTTTTATATCCATCGATACCAGTTCTGTTTATTTTTTTAAAGCTCTTTATGTCGTGCGTGGTTTCATTCCCGGCCATCCGTGGAGTTTCTTTTATAGAATGACTTTTTATTTGCTACCATTTTACGGCATGGTGCTCTTATTGATCTTGAATTTTAGATTGATCAAACAGTCTCAAAAATCCACAAGTGAACATCCAGCCAACCAAAGTTAATATTGCTCGTTATACATAATTAAGCATAATTAACTGTGATCGCTTTTGTGATCAGAATTAGGCTCAAACGGTAAAAACAGGTAGTAAGCCATAGTAACACATAAAAGACCGATGATCCGCTTCTGATAAGGGTTTGCACGGAATTAACCTTATCTTTCAAAACCTTATAAACTCTACCGACAGCGGGTTCAACTCCCGCCGCCTCCATTCTTTACAAGGTTCTGAAATTTAATGCTTACTATCCGCAAAGCTGTATCGGTAAAGAATGGTTCCTGCTTCCGTTTGTTAAAGTTCTCTTGTTTTGATATACTCTAGAGTGAGAATCATGATGTCCATACTGTTCACGTCGTATAAGATTGGAAAAATAGAGATCAAGAACCGGTTTGTCAAATCCGCAACATACGAAAGTATGTCAAGACCGGACGGTGTAGTGACGGAAAAACTCATTACCATGTATAAGCTTCTTGCAAAGTCAGACGTAGGGCTTATCATTCCCGGGTTCATGAACGTCCATCCCTACGGCAAGGCCATGCCTTTCCAGACAGGTATCTCCAGTGATGCGATGATACCGGGCCTGCGGAGACTCACGGACACGGTGCATGAATATGGTTCAAAGATATTTTTCCAGCTCGCCCACGCCGGTATGCAGACCAGCAAAGAGGTTTTCGGCAGAACCCCTATGGGGCCTTCAGGAACGCGGCGGGACCCCGTCTATTTGTTCAAACCGGCCAGAATGACACAGGACGACATCAGAACCGCTATCCGCGCTTTCAGCGATGCTGCACAGCGTGCGGCAGAGGCAGGGGCGGATGGTGTGCAGATCCATGCTGCGCACGGGTACTTGATCAGCCAGTTCCTTTCACCATTTTTAAATGACCGGGATGATGAATGGGGAGGCTCGGATGAAAACCGTTTCCGGCTCATGAGGGAAGTGCTGATGGCAGTCAGAAAGTCGCTGCCGCCGGACATGCCGGTCATCGTCAAGATCAATGTCAACGACTTTGCACCCAAGGACGGTGTAAAGCCTGAACTGGCAAAAAAGTACTGCGCCTGGCTCGCAGCATTAAAGGTCGACGGTCTTGAAATCAGCTGTTCACTGCCGGTTTACTCTTTCATGAACATGGTCAGGGGTGATGTGCCTGTTCGCGAGCTCACCAGGGCATTTCCTCTCTGGAAAAGGCCTGTAGCCTGGGTCATGACGAAAAGACTCGAAGGCAAATATAACCTTGAAGAAGGATACAACCTCGAAGGTGCAAAGATCATAAGATCTGCAACGGGCAACATTCCTTTGATCGTTGTGGGAGGTATGCGGTCACTCGGGTTTATGGAGAAACAGCTGCTCGAAGGCACATTGGATTTCATTTCCATGGCGCGCCCGTTCATACGGGAGCCTGACCTGGTAAAACGGTTCAAGCAGGGAAAAGCGGTGGCAGCGTCCTGCGTGTCGTGCAATCAATGTTTTGCTGCCATGATGAACAAGCTGCCGCTCCGATGCTACAATAAAAACCTTTGAAAAATGCGACGGGTACGGCACATGAAACGTGAAATGGCAGCCCTGTGATTTTCCTAAAATGAGGGTAAAGACATGGATAAAACAAATATCGATTTTTCACAAATAGCCGAAAAATATGAGCGGTATTCTTCAGTGCAAAAATCCGCGGCAGATATACTGTTA
>JAMCPX010000069.1 GCA_023382265.1 Deltaproteobacteria bacterium
TATGAAGGCTAAGCTAAAAAATACCCAAAAACTTTTCTGTAGATCGTTTTAATGAATTGCGTGTCGTCGAGTTTTTTATCATCCAAAAGAGCCAAATCTTCTTGTTTACCCCTGACAACAAATTTTGCGTCATTTGTTCTTATTGATCTTTGACTAAGGAGCCATTCATTATCGTTTATAAATTGGTGCGGGATTAATGGATTGCCCTCCCTGTCGTCTGATATACTGCCGTCTTTTTTCGCTATCCATCTCTCGGCAAATACGTATCTTCTCGTTTGCTCTAAAGGAGAAGAATCCAACGTATAGGGTGAATCGAATTCTATCTTCGCGTACGAAAGGACGATCGCAAATATATCCGATAAAGATCGCAAACTCTCATTGAGAGTGTACTTTATGTCCGGGTGCAGGATAATCAACGGTACCCTCAATACATTGTCGTACGTATCACCCGAGTGAGCAAAAAAATTTGGGTCATAATGGCTGCATTTTCCCTCTCCGTGATCGGAGAAGATTACGGCAAGGCTTTCCTTCAGAAAGCCGGCCCTTTTAAGATTGCCGAGAAATAGCTTAAATCTGCCATCGTCAAATTTGCTGACGCCTCTTACATACAACGGTAGCATGCTGTTAATGTCTCTGCCTTTCCTGTTAAATAAATTGTGCCAGAGTGCATGAGGTCTTTTGTCTGTTACTTCTACCCCGTAGTTCTTATAAAGTTCCTCTATAGACTTAAAGTAGTCTCTATTATAATCTTGGGAAACAGGAGATTCGCTGAAGAGATACGGCTCATGCACGTCATAAAAATGTACAAATAAAAAGACTTTCTCTTCTTTGTGTTTTTCCAAAAATACCGACAGCCTCCTGTCGTCTCTTTCAAACAGATAATCAAACCCCCTTGTCAAATCCAGCGGTTTAAACAACGCCATTACGTCTGTTGCAAATACCGTGGTATAACCGTTTTCTTTAAAGATCTCAGCAAGGGTTTTGACATCCTTATTGAGTTTCGTGTCGAAGAAAGCCCTGACACCATGATGCGGCGGATAAAGACCTGTAAAGACGGAAGCGTGAGCGGATGTTGTGTACGTGTTTGTGCTTATACACTGAGTAAAGCACAGTGCTTTTTCAGAAAGCCTGTCCAGAATTGGAGTCTCAAGCAGAGACTTAACATTATACTTATCGAGTTCTTTCTTGTCCGGCTGATAACCCACACAATCGTATCTCAGATTATCAATGGACATCAGTATGACTTTGTCTGCCGAGGATTTTTTTAAGTTAAACACGGTAATATTTGCCTGATTTACCCAAAAAACTTTTTTCTAATAATGCAGTCAGCAAAACCATAAAACTTTTATCTATACTTAATTTGTCTGTTTCAATAATCAGGTTAGGGGTTAACGGTTCTTCGTAAGGATCATTTACCCCCGTAAAGTGAGGTATACTACCCTCTCTTGCTTTTTTGTACATACCTTTAACATCCCTTTGTTCGCAGATCTCGACAGGACAGTTTACATATATTTCAAAAAAGTTCCCTATGAGCTTTTTTTGTTCTTCTCTAACATCCCTGTAAGGTGAAATTGCGGCTACAATGGTATTTACGCCGTGTTTGTTCAACATCCTGCTGAGCCAGCCTATCCTGCGTATATTTTCATCTCTGTCCTGTTTTGTGAAGCCAAGTCCCCGTGTTAGATACTGCCTGACAACATCTCCGTCTAACAATTCTACATTAGCTATACCTTGCTGAGATCTTTAAAGAAAACGGTTATTAGCGAGCGTCGTTTTACCTGAACAGGGCAAGCCGGTAAACCAGACTGTAAAGCCTTTCATCTCAGCATGCCCTCTACAAAAGGTACTTCAAACACCTTTTTATGCATAATAGGCCCATGTCCGAAAAACCCCTTTTCCCCGAATAACTCACCATGATCGGATGAAACAACAAAATAGGTGTTAGATGGACATTTATTGAATAATTTTTCTATTAATCCATCAACATATTCGATACATGAAATTTGTTTATTTTTGAATGTCTTAAGCATTTTTTTGTTAAAGAAAGTAGCTTGGTTGCCGGGTTGAGCCTGATCACCTGTATGATTTACAAGGTCATCCATATGTTTAAATACACCGTGTACACCGTGTATTTTTGGATAATCTAAAGGATTTTCTCCCGGCAATACATAAGGATAATGTGCCTCTCCTACATTGAGAAAATAAAAGTAAGGTTGGCTGTTATTAAATTCTATTTCATCAACCATACCTGCAAAATCGTTATGTTTGTCCATAAGTTTATAGTCATCAAAAAATGCGGAAAACCCTGTAAATTTATTGAGTACCGGCAATGAAACCCTTGCAATTGTTTTATAGCCGAGAGTTTTGAGTACTTTTGGCAAGCTGAGTTCAGGAACAAAATTTTTAAAGGATAGTTCAGTCCCAATTCTTTGTGTCCACAAAGATAGTTCGTTCTTGTACACTTCTGAAGCAAATATTTTTGTCGGATTTTTATGAGGCATGAGCCCCATGAGCAATACATAATGCGAAGGGGATGTCCAGCTTGCATAGCTGTATCGTTTCTCTATTTTACCAAGTTTTTGGGTATTTTTTAGCTTAGCCTTCATAAAACTATCGTGCCGTGCACTGTCTATGATAATAAAAATAATGTTGTTCATACATCACATTTTACCTTTTCTTTTTTGCTTCCCCTACAAATATCAATACATTAGGAATACTTTATGTAATATCAAAAACCAATTTCAATGCATATTTGACTTTTTCAAGTTCCTCTGAATATAATTGTCCAATCTTTCTTATAAATCTTTCTTCCGACACTGACTTCACCTGAAATAAGTCAATTGCAGATAGTTTACTTAATCCGTTATTCCTATTTGGTTGAAGTTTTACAAACCATAAAACTTTCTCATAATTTTCCTTATAATCCGTTAGAGGGGCTATTACCTTTAAGGGTAAAACACCTATAGCATCATTATTTAGGATAACACATGGTCTGGTCTTTTTTATTTCTGACCCTATAGTAGGATTTAGATTGATCAACCATATTTCGCCTTGCTTCATTCTACAAAATCCTCGTACTCTATTTCTTTGAGTATTGTCAAATTTTTGTTAGACTTATATTCTCCTCTCATGGTTGATGCAATTTTTCTAAGCTCGTCTTTCGTTTTTTCAGCCATATAAAGCTCCACAGCCCGTCTGATCAATTCAGATCTTCCTATTTTATTTTTCTTTTTAATATTATCCAGGTAATTTATAAGAGTTATAGGCAGTGAAATCGAAATCTTCTCTACTTTACTTGTTAACACAGTACTACCTCCTTTGCTACTTATAGTAGTAAATATATTCATACCTAATGTATTGTCAATAGTTTTCAGATCTACCTGTTTTTCTTAATTGATATCACGACTTCTGACTTGTTTGGTATGCATGTATGGTGTCATCGACCGTGCTGCCTTTGGATATACCCCTGCCGTGTATCCATACTGCATCGTCGCACAGTTGTTTGATCATCCCCATACTGTGTGTAACTATGATCATGGTTTTACCCCTGTTGCGGAAATCCGTGATCTTGTCGATACACTTTTTCTGGAACGACTCGTCACCGACAGCCAGAACCTCGTCTATTAAAAGAATATCGGGATCCACATTTACGGCCACCGAGAACCCAAGGCGCATGTACATGCCTGTCGAGTACGTTCTTACAGGCGCATCAATGAAATCCTCGAGCTCGGCGAATGCAACGATTTGATCGAACCGTTTTTTTATCTCTTTTTTCGGAAGGCCGAGTATAATGCCGTTTATAAAGATATTTTCCCTGCCTGTGAACTCGGGATGGAAGCCGGCCCCGACCTCTATCAGTGTCGAGACCCTGCCGTCCACCATAACCCTGCCCTTGTCCGGCTTGTATATCCCTGCTATAAGTTTAAGGATTGTGCTTTTGCCAGAGCCGTTGTTCCCTATGAGGCCGAATGTCGAGCCCTTTCTTATGGATAGGTTTATATCCTCAAGGACCTCAAGGTACTCTTTGTTTGGATTTTTCTCGAACCAATTAAAATGAGCAAGACGCTCCTTGAAACTCGAATAATTCTTTTTTAACGCATATTTTTTAAAATGCTTCTCTACATGCTCCAAAACAACTGCATCATTCATATAAACTCCGGGAATGCCTCTTTAAGCTTTTCGAATAGGTATGCGCCTATAAGAAGTATGACAACCGAGGCAATCAGTAAATAAGACAGATGCAGCCAGTTGGGAAAGATATTGTAATAAAAAATCCATTGATAAGAGCGAACCAATAAAGTCATTGGGTTCAGGTAGAATATAAATAAATACCGGGAAGGGACCTGTGACAGTTGATAAATGATAGGTGTTACAAAAAATCCAAGCAGCAGGAAGTTATTCACAATTTGCTGGAGATCGCGGAAATAGACGTTTATAGCAGCGATTATAAGCACAAGTCCTTCCGTTAATATCAACTGGATAATTATGACGGGGATAATGGCTATTATGGGAATACCGAGGTCCATTCTTAAAATGAACATAAATAAAAGCAAAAGCGGTAAACTAAAAATATAGTTCATCATGTTCACGAGCACGGAAACCGTGGGTAATACCTGGGGCGGGAAAAGCACTTTTGTTATAAGATTCGAGCCGCCTACAATGGAGTTGACGCCATCCGTAAATGCTGTAGAAAACCATGTCCACGGCAGCAGCCCGGCGAAAAGGAATACGGAATAATTCTTTATACCGTTGTTCATTAAGACCTTGAACACAAACACATAAACCAGCATCAATAAAAACGGGTTTATGAATGTCCAGAAAAACCCAAGTACCGATCCCCTGTACCTTGCCTTCAGGCCTCTTACCACCAGCGCGTTTATCAGCGCCCTGTATTTGTAAAGTTCTTTAAAATGTTCGACAATTCTTTTCATAATCGCATCAAATATGGTTGTAGATTTAATTTAATACATTACCATCAAAGCACGGGAGTTTGTGAAAAGCAACAGAGTACACAACATCAATAATTTGCAGACTTATTTTATGAACCGTTCTTCCGTGACGCCGAACACGGATTTTATATGGTCGAGGAGCTCCCTGTCACCGGATGATGCGACCTTCACGATCCTTCCGTTATCCATAAGGCACAGCCGTTCAAAAAACTCTCTTGCAAGGGGAAGCTCATGCATGGCCGAGATTATGGTTGTGCCGCTTCTATGAAGCTCTTTGAGCGTATGCATAAACGCAAGCTGATGTCCTATATCAAGGTGCGAAATGGGTTCGTCGAGCAAGAGAACCTCCGGCTCCTGGGCAATCGCCATTGCGAGCATGACCCTTTGTTTCTCTCCCATGGACAACGTAAAGAATTTTCTGTTTACGAGCTTAT
>JAMCPX010000070.1:0-322 GCA_023382265.1 Deltaproteobacteria bacterium
TTTTCCCTGGAAAACAACCCGTATGTTTTGGAGGTGTAATCATTACCTATGAGATCGAAAAAAACTACGGTAAGCGGCCCATTATCAAAACGCAGGAGTGTTGTAGAATTCCAATAACCTTTCATCCTTTTTGCCCAGTCAGCATAGCCTTTGCTTACGACATAATCTTCTCCAATCTCGTCCATATAAAAATATTCAAATTCTGTATCTTGACCGGTAATGGGAATAGAAGAATAAAGTTGATCCCGAATAGGTATATATTGGATTAAACCCCGTGTTTTATCAATGGTGCTCAGAAAATCTTCAATTGTTTGCTTATCGG
>JAMCPX010000070.1:332-10779 GCA_023382265.1 Deltaproteobacteria bacterium
AGGATCAAGATAATTCGCCAGAATAAACCTATCAAACATTTCAACGATATCTTTCTTCGACAAATAGTTAGAGAAACTATAATTACTTATATTGAACGCCGATAAAAGTGAATGATAGTCCTCGTTTTCTCTAAGGTTCGCGCTGTTAGCAATGGCACACTCCACTATTCTAAACTGTTTATTATAAGGCGCATAGTAAATTTCCTGTTTCAATGGCTGTAAAACGGCCGGCATTGGCTTCGACTCGATATCTTTTACCCAGGACCGATTTTCGTTTATGATAAGTTCCGGTTTCTCAACCAATGCATCTTTTATATCGCTGTATTGTTCCAACTCCGTCGTTATGCCTTCTCCGGCAAGTTTATTCTGCCACACCTCTGCCTGCAACCCATTGCTCGTTGGACCGACGCCAACACGAAACCATACGCCCAAATCTGTTTTCATTGGCATTACAAATGCAGGATAGTTTAGCAGTCTTTTTTTTGCTTCTACGGCATCCGGATAATAGCGAAAATCCTCAAGCTTTAAGAAATAGGGTTTATCAGGCGAAGGGAGTTGTTCGCGCGGATAGACCACATAAAGGATGCCAAGACTGGCAGCCAAAAGCAAGAGCAGAATGCTTACGAAGAATATTTTTTTGTGATGCATAATTCCCCTTTTTAAAGGATTAGTCTTTTACTGCTTGAGCGGCCTTTCTTGTATTCTCCTCAATATCCAAAAAGACATTGATCCCCTCAGCAATGGCAAAACAGCTTATCACAGCAAGAGCCCCTGCTATTATTATCCCAAAACCGTAAACGAGACCTCCCATGGTCCCATATTTCCCGAACGAACTCAGCGTGACAAATTCAATGACAGCAGCAGTAATGGCTATGACCCCTGCAAGAGCACCAATTACCCGATAAACTGTAGATATCATCTTTAAAACGGGATAACGCTCCTGACCGCCTGTTTCAGGTGCCGGTTGGTGCTGTTCCTGAGCAGCAGAACGATCTGTTTCTTTCGGTTCCGTTTTTCTCTGCAAATCGGCATGACAATGGGGACATTGCATGTCCGTCGGCGAGATTTCCTCCCCGCAGTCCCAACACACCATTTTTCTGGTTTGAGCAGGCACATCGGTAAACATGTCTTTTAAGGGCATATATTTATCCTTTCTCCTATCTCTCTGTTTATAAATATAAGATGGAGTCCTTATTTTTTACCGGTGTATGTTTATTCACCGGTCATTCTGGTTTTTGATAGTGGATCAATTAAGCTGATGTTGGCTGTGACCAATTTAAAACCTTTTTCCCTTCCGCATCCGTAAATGAGCCGGTTATGATCATGACGAAATCGATTAAAGCCCATATACCCAATGGGACAAGGAAGATAAATCCTATTAAGAAAAAGCTAAAAACGATCCCCATGATAAAAAGCAGTAACATGACGATGCCGCTTCCGCTCTTCCCGGCATAAAACCTATGTGCTCCGGTCCCACCTAAAAACCCGCACAGAAGTACTGCCACTAACCGCGAACGCATTGAAACGTTTTGGTCTGCCATTTTTATCCTCCTTTATTTTAGCTTATATGGTTTATACAACTCCTCCCCCCAGGAGCAGACGAACGGCCCCGAAGGCTACTGCTATCGCACACAAAATAAGCCCCGCTATTACAAGACCTTTTTTCTGCTCTTTTGTTGTAACTAATGTGACAACACTGACAGCCAATCCTACACCTGCAAACGGGATATTGATCCAATTCAGAGAACCAAAACATGGAAAAAAAGCTACAAACATCCCGAGAAACGCCAAAATCCCCCATACCAGACTTAATACCTGCATAATCACTTACCTCCTTTTATTTTTATACGTCGAGTACTTAACCATACAACTACGAGAAGTTCATTCGCAGCAAACGTGCTATATAAAAAAATACTGAACCTGTTTAACTTCAATGCTTCCGATAATTCTCCTCTGGAGATAAAGAGAAAAGCACGTGTCATCCCGTACAACGGAGATTCAATATGCGGGACATGATTTAATTCACACAGACGGGACAACATAAATATCGTAGCTTGAGGTAAAACAAACGGAGACACAAGGATCATTAAAACAATAGTACTGAGTACAGCCCATACTAAGAGCAACGACAGTTTAACGTCTGTCGCATCCATGGAGAAATACATTTTTACACTATTTTCAGACATCATAATCTATGAGTTTTTCCGACATCTTAGTTACTGTATCTTATCCATTGGGGTAGTTCATATAGAATTCATCCGGCCTTGTAACAGCCGAAATGATTGCCCAGATCCAGGCAACAATTCCCCAGATTCCAAAAGTTATTACCGTGAAAATGAGATTACCCCAGAATTTTCCAGCATCTTTTTGATAAGTATAAACCCATGTCCAGAACCCCAGAAACACGGCTAACAATATCGCGACAGTTTTTTCTTTCGGCATCGGTATGCCCAAACCGGTATGGGATGCCAATTTCACCACTTCGTTGTAGCTGTCTATAACATCCTGTTCCGCATTCCCTTCCGCTTTACATTGTTGGATCATTTCTGCCCGGCTGAGCTTCAGCCGGTTTGCCTTGATCCATTCTACCAATTTCATGTCAACTGCCATGGTACCCTCCTTGAAAATCTATTTGTTTTATAAGTTTGGATAAGCCTTAATTATGGAGAACGTAAAATGATCCATCGGCATTTTTTATAACTCCCCTGTCATTGCACCCATTTATTGCCCATATTGTTGGACTTTTTGCTGAATTAAAATAATAATTAATTTCTCCTTCAGTTGCTTTACCATCACATGCGGAATGTTCTGAAGCAAACCTAACAGGATTCCTTACAACTTTTTCCTTTGCAATCGACATAGAAGCACTCCCTTTATAAGGATTACTTGGCATCTGCCCATTAGGAAGGTAAGTAAGAAAGTGTTGGCTTGTCAATGTACTGGGATATGTACCTCTATTATTCGCTGCATAATCTTCAATAGCAAGATTAAGTGTATGCATACCGCCCTTTACTGAAGCTTCTTTTGCTCTTCCCTGCATAGCCATGAAATTGGGCACAGCGATTGCTGCAAGAATACCTATAATGATCAGGAAAACGGCTGCGGCACCGATTACAACATAAATCCATAGCCTGGAATTTGCTTGCTTATTTGGAGATAATTCAGCAACGCCGCTATATGCCGTCGGTGACTGAGTCCAATTCAATACCCTTTTACCTTTTCCATCTGTAAATGCGCCAGCAATAATCATGATGAAATCAATTAACACCCATATACCTAATGGGATAATGAATATAAACCCTATAAGGAAAAAGCTAGTTATAATTCCTATTAAAAGCAACAGAAGCATAATAACACCGCTTCCGCTTTTTCCAGTATAAAACCTATGCGCTCCGGTCCCGCCTAAAAACCAGCATAAAAGCAATGCCACTAACCGTGAACTTTGGGATATATTTTGCTCTATCGTACTTACAGCAGTCTGTCCTGATTGGTTTACCACTTCGTTGTAGCTGTCTATAACATCCTGCTCCGCATTCCCTTCCGCTTTGCATTGTTGGATCATTTCTGCCCGGCTGAGCTTCAGCCGGTTTGCCTTGATCCATTCTACCAATTTCATGTCAACTGCCATGGTACCCTCCTTTCTATGTTTGCCGGGCAAGTGGGCGGGGCGTACGCCCCGCCCAGAACTATCATTACTTTATCAACAACATTTGTCCGATCGGAGATTTAACCTTGGATGGTGATTGAGCTTTGCGCATACTGCTCAGACTCAGATAAACAGGTTGCGCAGATGAGAGATTACAATCAAGCGTTGCACTTCCTCCATTAACACTAACATTTGCACACCCGCAATTACTGCCATTGCTGTTTATACTGAAATCATAGGTATAAATATTCTTATCGGAATTTACCGCGATAGTACCGTTTAAAGGCCAAGATCCATAACAAGATGAGTTATCAAAGATTAGATTGTTTAACGTAACGGTTACCTTGCCTGAGAAATCCGGCGGTGCCGGCGGCTGACTCACCACTTGTCCATTAATCTTCTCTTCATAAATTTCCCCAAACGTAGCATTACCACTGACGGTGAATGTTGTGCCGGAAAATTGTTCCTGCAAACTGATAATCTGCCCGCTTACGCCCTGAACGGATATGGTTCCCGCTGTGCTGGAAAAGATCGTTCCATTTTCGTTGTTCGAACTACCGTCATTTTCATTATAATTTAATTGAGTAAGAGTTCCGGTCATGTTGTAATTGTATGCATACCACCCATTTCCCGTAACATCCGAGAGCTTGTATCCTGTCGTATAATCGGTAAAGTTTGATGCAGGGGTAAAATGAGCATGTGCATTGCCATTTGTATTGAATGTATTGTTGATGGAAAACGACTGAGAGCCTGGCGTAAATCCCTGTGCATTCCACGAAGCTGAATACCCTTGACTGACCTGTTCCTGCGAGCCATCTGCGAATTGTAACAAACTGTTCAGATTTGCTTCCTCCGGTATGGAGGCATTCCCCTGTATGTAGCTATACGTACCGTGTTCTTTTAAGTCACCATTATCGGTCTCTGTCATAAATGATGCTGATGTATCTTTTGCATTAACCCAGGACAGGGAATGCGGAGCAGGATGTTATAGATAACATCCGTAGTATAAATGCCGCCGTTTTGCTGCAGTCCGGCCCCGGAAATAGTGGTTGGTGTAACAGGTGTTAAATAATATGATATATTGTTAGTATTAAATATACTACCAGCTGATATACAATAAAAATGGTAGCAATAATTATTGTACAAATAAAAAGGATCTGCTGACTGAGCTTCAGCAGTTATCACGTATCCGGCATTCGTATTGTTTAAAAGGGGCGAGCTCGGAATAATCTGCCCTAGTGCTGTCACTACAATACTATCGTTTTGCCCCGCTGAAAGCTGCGCATCGGGTAAGCCGCCGATAGCTCCAGCAACCGAATTACCGGATGAACTGCTGCTACTGCTGCATCCCAGTCCTGCCAACAAAAGCCCCGTTACCAGTACGACCGCAATACTTACTTTTTTCTTATTCATATTTTTCTCCTTTGCTAAAATACCTTGCCAGAGAGGGCGGGCTTCGCCCGCCCTTTGCTCCCCTCCGTCATTCCGTGGCCTTTCCCTCCTGTTGTCATTCCCGTGAAAACGGGAATCCCGCAGTCTTTAATCTTTATTTTACCAAGATACTCTGATTTGTCATCTCCTGCCTTCGAGCAGGGAAACGATCTTGTTCGCCAGTTGTCCCCACGCATAGTATTGACCTTCATAATCGCTGTTATAGTCTACCCATTGTTTATTATTGATGGGTTTCATGAAGCTATCCCATCCGTCTACACTGTCCGCATTTATTGCAAAGCTAACAATCACACTCTTGGTCCTTACATCAATCAGGGAAACATTATACTTATACTGGTCAACCATGGATATAACCAAAAGATCGGTAACACCTGTTTCTTCCAATAACTTATTTTCAAGTGCAAACCACGTATCGGCAAATAACATCTGTGCCTTTGAATTTACAGATGATTTTCCATTCAGTAGAGCACCTAATCCCAAAAGTTGATAATTACTGTTGGTAAGGAAGTCATATACATCATCCCTGACAACATTAAAACCATTCGCTATCAGTGCAGCCTCAACAATCGTCCTCAACGAATGTAATTCTGTCAGAGGTTCATATTCGTTCGTCGTGGTGGTTCCTAAAAGCTCGTTATACGTAGTTGATTTCGAATATGCTATTACGCCTATTTTTGCGGAGCTTCTTACCACACTCAATATAGCTCTATTACCGGTGTAAGCTATATAATATCCAGAAGAAGATCTCATTTGCGCGCATGAATTTACAAAGATGAGCAGCGATAGTATGAAAACAAATGGGACATACCGCATTATCCGATACTTTCTTCCGGTCATCCAGGTTCTTTCTAATCTCACTTCTTTGCCAACTGGACCTACATGGTTTTTCTTTTTCATTTTCTTCTCCTTTGTTTTTTTCCACCTGTCCCGCTCCCTTGAGAAAATGGAGCAACAAGGGAATGTAATTTTAAAAGTTAATATGGTATGTCACGTTCACATACAAACCCAGATTACTGAGATATAATGAATATGGAGAGGTATAAGGTGTGCCTCCGTTGACCGTACCTGAAACAACTGAAGTGAAATAGTGATAAATCAACTCACCTCCTAATGACCAGTCTGACGAAAAATACCAGTCATATCCAATGCCAGCGTTTACGGCTAAATCATTTGCAGACAACTTATTCGTTGTTGTAAAGCTTGTGCCGGATAAAACATTTTGCAGTGTTGATGAATCACCTTGAACCATAGACCACTGGGCATTGCTCACTCCAACAATGAAAGAAAACACTTGATCGTTAAACGGCAGATGAATCTTTAAATTACCATAGGGCAGTTCCATGTACGTCCATGCCCCGTTATTCATACCACCCAAACCTTGCTCATATCCGATCTCAATGCCAAAGTAACGCACTATGTCCCATCCTATCTTTGCCTCCCATGCAGGAGCATAAGAAAACATATTTGGGTCTCCTGTGTCGGGTCCTTGAGGGGTATTCACCCCGAGTCCCACACCTATATAAAGTCCTGTATGAGCATATGACTGATAGGCTTTCTTCATAGACAACATCCTTTGTTCTGCAGGATGGGACTGCATTGCTTGATGAGGCTGAGTAGAGGGATGTTCATTGGTATTCTGTGTCATCATCGGATTCGGTATATTGTTCTGATGAATAGCCGGCTTTGTTTGAACAGTATTAACAGGAGCCATGGCATATTCTATGCTTTGAACATCGTTTGGGTTGATATTAAGAGGACCCAACTCGCTCTTTATCAGAATAGCTTGAGAAGTCTTTTTAACGAGTTCGCCTTTCACAATCTCGCCGGTTTTCATATATATGATTACCATTTGAGGTTGTGGTTTTTGCTCAGGCTGCGGCTGAGGTGCCGGGACGTATGCTATTTTTTGCACCTGATCCGGTTTAACATTGATAACGCCAAAATCAGTTTTTACGCTTATAAGCTTATCGGTTTTGGCCAGAAGGGTACCTTTTATAATTTCACCTGTTTTGAGAAATATCGTTGCTTTCTGCTGTCCTTGTTGGAACTGTGCTGGTTTCGGTGTTTGAGTCTCCTCCGGTGATGCCGGCTGCTGCTTTACTTGAGGAGTCATTGTTTGAGCAGCAGTCGGTGTTTGAGACTGTAGGGCTTGTGGCTGTAGCTGTTGAGTGGGTTTCTGTACTTGGGGTTGTATAGAAGGTTGCGTTACTGCCTGCGGTTGCACTGGCGATGCAGATGGCACGGAAGCTTTTGGCTGTGGTGCCGGCCGTGCCTGTGGAGCTGCTTCATACTTTATCTTTTTGATCTGGGATCCCGGTATACTAAGATTTCCATAATCCGTCTGAATCTCCACACCTTGTCTATTTGCACTCGTTATCTTCCCGACAACGACGTTGCCGTTGTTAAGGATTATAGTGTCGGCATAAGCCTTTGATACTTGTGCTATAATAAAGAACATCATTAATAATATCAATATCCGCCATTCAAAACTCCGTCTCCAGCACTCCTTCCTTTGCTTTCTCATCATACCTCCTCAATGAATTTGTTAAGTAATTACAAAATATTTACTTTGCTTTAATTTGTTGTATTGCTGCTCTGTTGTTGGGCTGGTTTCTCATACTCTATAGTTTTTATATCACTGGATTTTATATTAAGGACACCATAAGATGTTTTTAACTTAATATGTGAAGCATCAGTCTCCTCTATGTCACCTTCGAGTACGGTCCCATTTTTTAGATTCACTTTTGCATGATTTGTTTGTTTCTGTGTCGTTTGTGCCGCCGAAGAAGTGGTCGGAATTATTTTTACACAGCCTCGTATTTCATTGGGAACAGATTGAGTTGTCCTATATATAAATACAGCTCCCTCACTCTTTCCATTTTCAAACGTAGCGTTTTTAAGCTTTACATGATAACCAAGTCCTATATCTTGATAGTCTTGAGGAATGTCCTGAGAGCTACTATAATCTGAAGGGTTTATATTCTCTTCTGAGGGGGTATCTACTACCTGCGGAAGGCAGACTTGGAGTAAAACAGCATTATGACATACCGTTTTTGTCTCTCTGTGATGCTGTATAAGTTTTATTTGTAAATTTTGGATATTAAAACATATTTTGTCCCCTGACATACTGTAATTCCCGTCCCAGTTAAATTGTACGTCGTGATCGGAGTCAAAGGAGAGCACCCTTATTTTAGGAAATATTTGTGGCTCATCCCCAGCGTTTGCTATAAGATATTTTCCACTTTCATTCAGCTTGTAATCGTAGATCATTCCATAAACTTCATCGACTTTAACATTCATCAAAGCTTCCATTTCTTTTACTTTAGCTTCATCGCCAGGTGTTGCAGCACTAAAGCGTTTTAGTGTACGTAATTCCATCGCAGGGTCTTCTGCTTCCCATTTAGTATCATCAAGTCCTTGGCTATAACCCATCATCATTTTACATGCTACTATCTTATATTCGTCGTTAACTTTATCTATCCAAAAATACATCTTAAAGTTACCAAAATATTCCGCATTTGTTATATTAGCATCACAATTGATGTAACCAGTTTCTACATAGGCTTTTATGCCATTGAATGATACAATTTGTAGGTCAGCTATATCAGGGGTATCAATCTTATTTACACAGTATTGCTGAATCAACTTATAAAGATTAGAATTAATCAGCGAGTCAGCTATATGTGGACTTGAAACTAACTTGTGTAAGGCATCCTGATTATTAACCTTAATTGCATAGATAAATTTTCTTGATATCTCTTTTGCATTTTCTTCCCATGTTCCGAACCAATCATTAACAATGTCTTGTGGTGCCCCAAAAAAGCTATAGCCATCTGAGTAACCGGATATAACATCATACATGCTTTCTAACACATAGGTATCTTGTGTTGACTGAAAGACTAAAAAGTATGCTCGTTCACCGGCTGATTGGAAAAGAACCCTTAACCTGACATCGTATTTATTACCCGGTCTCTCTGCGATACTTTCAATATAATGGGTTTGTTTGCAAAATGGTTGGCAGATTGCATCCAAGGTTTTGGAATTATAAATATCTGACGAAAAGTATCCTTTCACTTTGTCAGGTTCGCCCTGGCTTAGAGCGCTAAATATCTTATTTATAATGTCGGGGATATCCCTTTTCGCTTCTTCAAGCAATGGCTCTAATCTACGAAGTTCTTGTAAAGTTTGCGGGCCTGCGCCAATATCCCTTAATTCGTTTATAACCTCTTTAAATGGTTTGAATGCCAAGCCTCTTTTTTTAATAATATTTGCTACCAGACTGTCAGGGGATTTGGTTTTAATAAGCTGTTTTATTTGGGTAAGAGTTAGCGACCTGGCTTGACTACTTTTTACAAAAAGAGGATTTATTAACAGAAACAATATGAACAATACGATAAACCAAGATGTTCTGCCGAAACATTGGAGCCGTTTTGTGCTGTTATTCATAATCCTTCCTCCTTATTAGTTATTGCCAAGGATCTGTTTTGTTTTAACAATCTTATTTTTTAGGTCTGTAGCTTGTTGGTTTTGCGGATCTATTGCTAAAATGTCATCGCAGTCCTTTATTGCATCATCGTATTTTCCTGCATTGAAAAGCGAATGAGCACTCTTGAGAAGGGTCTTTATTTTAGCTTCGTTCTGTATCTTTGTTTGTAATTGGGAGATTTGTTGTGTTATCTGTTGTTTCATAGCAGAAGCCTGTTCGTTGTTCAGATTGTATCTTAATGCTGCATCAACTTCTTTCAGCGCCATATCAAGTTTGTTTCTGTCGAGATGCTCTTTGGCTTTAGCAAGATGTTTTTCTGCTGCCTGTTGAAAAGCTGTTGCCCAAACATATTTACCGGTTTTGTCTATATATGCCCAATGAGGTCCAATCGTAACCAATGCAAGCCCATCGTGGAATTCTCCAGCACCGTCAAACAGAGGTGTTATCTTTGTCTTCCCGGTCTTATCTATATAGCCCCATTCCTTAACAGGAATGACTTTAGTATGTATATGCCCAAACCAGTCTTTCCATTTTTTTTCATGCGTGCCAATTACAGATTCTACAGCAGCAAAACCATCATGGAAATCGTTAGCATTGTCGAACTGAGGAGAAATAATATATTTCCCCGATTTATCTATATAACCACATTTACCGCTACTACATGCCGCTGCGACCCCACCTCGAAACCAATTAGCAGTATCAAACTGGGGATTTATTACATACTTTCCTGATTTATCAATAAATCCGCGTTTATTCCCAAGTTTTATCATTGCGAGACCATCAGTAAATACCCAAGCTTCATCAAATTGAGGATTTATAACAAACTTACCTGATTTGTTTATATATCCAACAGCCCCACCAGT
>JAMCPX010000071.1 GCA_023382265.1 Deltaproteobacteria bacterium
AATCCCTGAGTTGTTCCCCGCCCGACATCAAAAGACTCTACAAAGCAAAATAATGAAATCTCCCCTCTTTTTATTACCATACCAAAAACAGTGGAGCCGCCCTGCAAGTCAGTTATCGCCCTTCAGTTTAATTTTATAGATGTAAGACGGGAAATATGCTTACTATTCACTCATGGATGTCATAGTAAAACAGGATGGCCATGATTTCGTTTATTATTGTTAACTACAATACAAAGGATTTGCTGCGAAACCTCTTGAACTCCCTTGAAAAATTCTTTGGAGGAGAAGAGATCATCGTCGTCGATAACGCATCATCGGACGGCAGTGCGGATATGGTCAGCCGGGAATTCTCCACTGCCAAGCTTGTCGCCAATACAGAGAATATCGGTTTCGCGCGTGCAAATAATCAGGCAATGCGCATTGCAAAGGGCGACGTGTTCGTGCTCATCAACAGCGATGCGGAGCTCATAGACGATAGCCTTAAGCATGCCGTATCTCTCGTAAGGAGCAACAACGATTATGGACTAGCCGGGTGTAAGCTTTTGAACAGTGATACCAGCACGCAGGTTTCTGTGGGCAGGTTCCCGGGCATTGCGTATGCGTTCTTATCAAACACCGGATTGGGACTGCTGCTTCCCTCCGGTTTAAGGGGAAAAATACTTACCGGCAGGTACTTCGATTATACCAAACAATCCGAGGTGGATTGGGTAATGGGTGCGTGCCTGATCTTGAGAAAGGATGTTTATCTCAAAGCAGGCGGTTTGAACACGGATTACTTCATGTTCGGAGAGGACATGGAGTGGTGCTACAGAATAAAGAAGGCAGGATACAGGATCATTTATACACCTTCGTCGCAGGTTATGCACCACTTCAACAAGAGCGGCTCTTCCGGCGCTGCGAAGCGCTACGAGCTTATGTACAAAAACTACTACTCGTTCTGTAACACCTACCTCGGCAAGCTCCGATCGGCGGTCATCCGCATACTGAATATCAAGGGGCTTTTGCTCAGGTATGCTGCCTATAAATTGGGATTGATAAAAACCAGCGACCCCTTCCTCTCCTATTGGTTTGCAAACTTCAAGCAGGCGATAAAGGCGCAGTTTAAATCCTAAAACAGGACAAGCTGTAAATTGTCTTTTATCTTGTTACAATTTTCGTTAATAATTTTGGCCACCGGGAAACTGTGGTCCTGAGAACGGGAAATATTGCGGTCCCTTTGCCACACAAACGAGCTCCGTAATGTTGTTGCCGCCGTAATTTACTGTCCAAACATTGCCTTTTGCATCAATGATGGGAGCGTAAGGTTGTGTACCTACTTGATATTTGTTCATTATCTCACCATCAGGACTTAATTCGGTCAGCGAGTTGTCATTTACATTGATTATCCACAGATTATTAGAGCTATCTATTGCAACATTATGCAGCCCGGCTCCTATAGGGAAAGTGCCTTGTATCGAGCCAGATGGACTTAGTTTGATTACTGAAGTGTTATTCGGGACCCAAATATTGCCATAGCTATCGATAGCTATGCCTGAAGGGCTGTCACTTATTGCAACAGTAGCGATGATTGAGCCTGAAGGAGACAATTCTGTCACACTGTTACCCTGGTAATTTGCAATCCACAGATTGCCGGATGCATCCACCGCCATACCTGCAGGATATTTACCTGAATAAAAAGTACCAAGAATTGAGCCAGAAGAGTTTAGCCTGGTTATGTAATTACTCCAAGAATTTGCTATCCACATATTACCGGACGAATCTATTGCTATACCCGCGGGATATGTACCTGCCGGATAAGTCGCTATGATTGAACCAGAAGGGCTCATCTTAGTTACAGTAGCGCTATAAATGTTTGTAATCCAAAGATTACCGGATCTGTCTATAGCGATATCCGCAGGGGTCGCTCCGCCCACCGGATACGTACCTATTATTGACCCGGAGGAATCTAATTTGGACACTGTATTATCATGTGAATTTACAACCCATATGTTACCTGATGCATCTAAAGCTATCCCATTAGGAACATTGCCTACTTGATAGATATGCGTTACCAATGAAGTAGAAACGGATAACGAACTTGAGGCTGTATCACCATAATTATCGCTCACGGTAACAGAAATAGCACCGGTTGAAGGGTATTGGCATGGGGCGGTAATCGTCGCAGTTTGCCCGTTCCCGGTAACAACCCACCCTTCTGTTGATGTCGTCCATGTATACGTAAATAGTGCCCCTTCATAAGATGCAATGCCTGCGAATACTTCTGCACTGCTCCCTGTTGGCACAGGATTAGGTGAAACTTTAAAACTTATTTTAACCGGGGATATTTTATACGGATGATATTGGGGCCCTTTTGCTACACCGACTATTTCCGTAAAATTGTTATCATTGGGATGTGTTATAAATACGTTGCCGGATGGGTCAATTGCTATTCGGCCTGTCTCAAGACCCAACGGCATATTGTAAGCACCGATTAAATTACCGCTCTTATCCAATTCAACTACCTGTCTGCTACCCCTGTTTGATATCCATACATTACCCAGTGCATCAATTGCCATGCCTGCCGGGTAATAACCTCTATACGTATCATAATACGATAGAGCTGGAAAACTGCCTTGCCGGGTGATTATTTGCGATTGCTTTAATTGAACAATTTTCCTGCTGCGCGTGCTTCCCACCCAAATGGTGTCAGAAGGTCCGATTGCCATTATCAAAGGAGTAACTTTAACTTTATACAGAGCAGTAATAATTCCCGTTGGTTTTACTTCAACGACAGCTTTCTCCTGATAAAGCGATACCCATAGATGACCGGATGAATCTATTGCGATATTTCCCGGACTTATACCTACAATATATCTCCCGAGTAATCTGCCATCAGGGCTTAATTTAACTATATGATTAGCACTCACTATCCATGCATTATTATGCGCGTCAATAGCTATATCTTTTAACAATTCGCCTGCATGATATGAGCCGACCGTTATACCTGCAGGGTTTAATTTAGTGACCGTTCCATCATCGTGGTTTGCTACCCACACATTTCCGATTGAATCTATTGCTAAAGCCTGGGGATTTTTCCCGACAGTATACATACCTTTCATAGTACCATCAGGGCCTAGTTTAAAAACTGAGTTGTTCGCATGATCGGTCATCCAAACATTGCCCAATTTATCAATTGCTATCCTATGGAATGCTATACCCAATGGGGCTTTTTCAGTCATATAAATATCCTGCGGTGTGGAGCATGCTTGTTTTGAGCGTGCACTTTCACCAGCGCTGTTTTCTTCTGTTACTTCGAAACAATAAACTGTTCCGTTGGTTAAACCTGTTATTGAATAGCTTGTAGTTGTTGTGAAACCGACCTTGCTATAAGTACCACCGGGAGTTTTTGTAATATAAATATTATAGTGTGTGTAATAGTGCTCTTTCAGTAAAGAGTGAGAAGCTGTTTTAGTCTTTTTAGCAGTATGTTTAATTTTTTTATTGATATCTCTGAAATATTCTTCTTTGTAAATTTTTACATTAATGGGCATACCCCAGACGAGAATCACCTTTTTATAACCCGGGGTTATTGTAAGATAAGCTGGCGGTACCGGCGGCCTGCCCTTTTTGGTATTTCCGGAAACGGAAGTGATAAAAAACAGGGGAGCTGGCGGAGCTGACATTCCTGCACTTGTGTATTTGTCGGCAGGTATAATAAGGCCAAAGATAAATAGTAAAGCTAAGGATTTTATACATACAAAGGTGTAAGCTTTTTTCATATAGCCTCCTTATTTTATAGACAAAATTAAGACATGATTTTCGTATAGTTACACACATTTATAAGTAATTCGCCATAATTTTGTCAAGGACACGTTTCAATCATATTTTGTAGCAAGAAGAGGATGCATCTTTCTTTATATTTATTTCCAATCCAGCATAAGATGGGTGAACTTCATTTGTTCATGAAAATGGAGAATGGATAGGTTGTCGTCTTTTCTAAAAAAGCTCTTTAAAAGCTATAAAATCCTTATAGACACTTACAGGCAAGCATAAGGAACTCTACTGTACTATTAGCATAAACGAGGTTTTGCTTCGCACCTTCTCTATAAGGACTACGCTGGGATTAAAATATATTCTTGAGTCATAATATCTGGGAATGCTATTTTGACTATCTTAGAGAATCATGTAGTGAAGCTTCGATTCTATTTATCGTGTGTTCGAAACAAAATTTTTCTTTAACAATATTACCTGCATTTTGTTTAAGCCTGTCAAAAAGGTCCGGGTCCTCAATCAACCGCAATAGTTCTGCCGCACATGCGTTTGCATCTCCCTTCGGGAAAATCAGAGCATTGATCTCATGCTGAAGAATTTCCCCACTGCCACCTGTTGCTGTGCCTACTACCACCAGTCCGGACGCCATTGCCTCAAGAAGAGTAATGCCAAAAGGTTCATCCCAAAGTGACGGAAAAATAAGTATATCGTGTTCATTGTATATGCGAGGCATATTTTCATGCGAGATCAATCCGGTAAAATGAATATTGTTTCCTAAGCCTAAAGAATGTACAAAATTATGTACTTGTTCTTCATAACCTTTAATTACAGAGCCGCCAACGATTGTCAGTGTAATTGTATTATATTTTTGCACTATTAATTTAAGTGCTTCAATTGCTGTCAGGACGCCCTTGTGAGGAATTATCTGTCCTACATATAATAGCCGTGTTGGGTTATTGTTATAATCTTTCTTAAAGGTATATTTATTCATATCAATACCCCAATGAATTACTTCCCCTCCTCTTACAGGCTTACCGGCTTTTATTGTCAACTGTTTTAAATAATGGCTGGCAAATTGTACATGGCTCAAGTCAATGGAACCTAAAAACTGTGGCAAATGTAAAACAGCAAAAAAAGAATTTAGTACACTTTTGCCGAATGCCCATCCAAAACATAATATTTTCTGATTCCATAAAGAATACCACGTATCCTTATCCCATAGAGATAGCCAATCATCAAAGACAAAGTAAGAAACAGGTAATTTCTTTTTTTTTGCTGAAAAAGCTAAAGATATTGAGATATGCGACAAGTTCCACATATATACTAAGTCTGGTTTGTAGAGTTTCACAATTTTTTTGAAGGCTTTTTGGTTGATTATTTCCTTTTTTACCACCTTTAAAAGGTATTGATAAGACCTGATATTTTTCCATGCAATGTCTGTTTCCAACCAACGGTATACTGTATCATCATTCTCGGGTGTATTGAGTCCATACGTGCTTGTGAGCACTTTGACTTCATACCCCCTCGCCTTGAGGGCTTCTACAACTTCCTGACATCCCAGTTCATAGCCACCAATGAAGTTCGGAGGATACACATTAGAAATTACTAGAATTTTCATGTGATCCGTCAACTTTTAGAACTTTTTAAGGGAGGTTGGATTTTTTTAAGAATTTTTTTAAAGAAAAAAGACAACATCTCACTCCTATCATATTTCCAAAGCAACGTGACTACCTGATACATATACTTCCATCTAGGAATATTCCCCGGGACAAGCACATCGAAGCGCCTCAGTTTTGTGTTTACCATCTCATAGGACTCTTGTCTGTCCGATGCGGAAAAATCAACTGTTTCAATGATCGATTTCACCTTATTACTGGCATTAGAAAAATGAAGGCCGTCTTCAGGATCACCGAGGAATTTGGCGTTTATCTTTGCCCAGTCCCAAAGCTCTGTTCCAGGATAGGGTACAAGCATATTAAAAAGTGCATTTATTCCCAATTTTTTGACAAATTCTACAGATCGCCTTTCTGCCTGAAAAGAATCTCCTGGCAGTCCTACAATGAAAAATCCATTTACGTCAATACCAGATTTTTTGAAGGTTTTAATGCCTTTTTCAATATCCTCTATAGTTTCCCCCTTTTTAACTGTTTTAAGAATATCAGGATCCGCACTTTCTACTCCTACACTGACACTCCGGCAGCCAGATTCGAACATAAGCCCGGCCAGCTCAGGATCTACACGATCTGCCCGTAAACCGTTGGGACACGACCATACCATGTTTAAATCTGCCTCGATAAGAGCATGGCATATCTGTTTACTTCGTTTTATATCGAGATTGAACACATCGTCAATTATCCAGAATCCTGTGATTCTATATTTATGTTGAGCCCACTTTAATTCTTCAATAATATTTTCCGGAGAACGCTTTCGGAAACCTTTGCCGCTTATTTCAGGAACACTGCAATATGAACAGTTATAAACACAGCCTCGACTGGTTACCAACGGATATGCCGTATAAAGAGATTCTCTTACATTTTCAGGGAAAAGCTCATATTCAGGAAACGGAAGATTATCCAGTTCCATGCCGGTAATCAATGAACGGTCTAAACAAAAATCCTTTTTAAGATTGTGTTTGGTGACTACTCCCTGAATATTTTCAACAGGACTACCTTCTGAAAGAGCAACGCAAATCAAGGGCAACAAGTATTCTCCTTCACCGACAAAGACAATATCAAACCAAGGTTCCGTTATGAGTCTTTCGTATTCAAATTTCGTGTGTGGACCGCCAAGTATTACATGAATTTTGGGAAATGAATCTTTAATCTGTTTTGAGAGGCTTCGAGCATCTTTCATCGTTGAAGTTTTAACGGACAAACCAATAATATCAGGTTTATATCCTTCAATAATCTGTAGAACTTGCCTATTAGTTAAACTCTCATTATTTAAATCGATAACGAACACATCATGTCCATTTTTATGAAGCGTAGAAATAAGATAAGCGAGTCCTACGTTTGGGAAAGGAACATTCCCGTTAACTGCACCTTGCCAGCCCCGAGGATCAATAAGGATTACGTTAGCCAAATTTAAATCACCTTTGCAATGAATCTTTTTAAATATTACCCGTTATGGAATATCATAGAATATCTTTGTGCCAAATTATTAATATGTTTATTTCATAATAGTATCGTCGTAAATTAATACAGATGTCAAGCTCGCATATACAATACTTATTATGAATGTAATAATTAAATATTTAAGAATGACTCAAAGAACACTCAATCAATTCTCTTTACAATTCATCGGTTTAACAATAGTTTTCAACTATGTCTCTTTCCAAGACATTAATTAAAAATATATTCAGTAATTACACTGGTGTATTTACATCCGCACTGGTAGGCATATTATTAACGCCATTCATCATCCACAGGATAGGAAATACCTCTTATGGGTTATGGGCATTGTTTCAGTCTGTTTTTGGTTATTTTGGTTTGCTTGACCTTGGGTTTGGTATATCTGTCGTAAAATATATATCCGAGTTTACTGCCAAAGGAGAACAAAAATCCATCAATATCTATGGTTCAACCATTTTTTTCACCTACCTTATCATCGGTATCGTATCAATTATACTGTCACTGCTTTTAGCCCCCTTTGTAAGGTTTATCTTCCATATTCCAGCTGAATACAGCAGGGTTGCATTCGATGCTGTTATTATCGGAGGTATCACGACTGCTGTTGTATTTCTTATGAGTTTTTTCATCAATATCCTTTCTGCTCGGCAAAGATACGATCTTACCAACTTACTCGGTATCATAAGAACTTTGATTTATGCAGGGAGTGTTGTTCTCTTATTAAACAAAGGGTTTGGGTTGCTATCATTATTTATGCTTACCCTTGTTCTATCGGTAATAACTTTGATCATTGGTTATTATATCGCTGTAATAAGATTAAAATTTGTAAGTATTAAATTGTCTTTGTTTAAATTCAAAACACTCAAATTTGCTTACAAGTATAGTGTTGTTGCATTTCTTAACAGTATATTAGGCCAGATAAATTCGAGTATAGGTTATATAATAATAAGTGCCGTTCTGACTGTTAAGCTCGTTGCCTTTTTTGCGATTGCATCCAAAATTAACAATGTAATAAACCAGGTGATGGCATCTATTGTTTCTGTTACTCTCCCCGTGTTCTCTTCATTATGGGCTGTGAACGACAAAGAAAAAATCCGGTTTGCTTACCTTGAGGTAACAAAAATAGTATTGATTAT
>JAMCPX010000072.1 GCA_023382265.1 Deltaproteobacteria bacterium
ATCATGAGCAAATCTGAGTTCTACTTTATTTATACCTTTCTCAAAATCTACTTCATAAGATGTTGAGCCCCCCTGTGGATGATTTACCAAACCTATTTTTTTATTATTAACATACAACCAAAAAGCATCATCTAACGCACAATTTTCATCTGTTACGGTAATCGCTACTTTATCTTCTGATAAATAAATAGTCCCCTCATTTCTGCATTCCACAAAGGAATTTTCAAGAAGCACTCTTCTCTCTTCTTCTTCTTTTTTTCTTTTCTCTTCCTCTTGTTTTCGTTTTTCTTCTTTTTGTCGTTCAATTTCATTGTTTGCTTTTTGGTCTAATTTTTTGATGCTCTCTTTTTGCATCTCCGAAAATAATGGTATGAAAGCTTTCTTTTTCTTCACTTTAGCATTCACTTTTTCAAGATATGTTTTTAGTTTAAGTATTTCTTTTTTCCCTGAAGAATCTTCCCCTACTTGTTTAAATGAAGTATTATCGAAAAGTTTCACTTCTTTTGTTTCTTCTATTGTAACTTTTATTTCTTCATATATACTCTCTGCCTTTGGCGTAAGGGGTATATTACATCGAGGACAGAAGTCAAAATTGCTCAATGCGCCACATTGAGGACAATTTATACCTGTTAAAAGATTACCGCATACTCCACAAAAGGTTTGTCTTTCTTCTATTTCAGCACCACAAAATTTGCATACTCCCTCTAATAGCCATTCTCCACAATAATTACATCGGTCTATACCTGGTTGTACATTCATACCACAATATTTACATATTCTTTCTGTCTGGAAATCATGCCCACATTCAGCACAGAATTTTGCCTCATGCTCATTTACATTATGGCAATGAGGACATTCTTTGCCTTCTGTTTCTTCTTCAATAAAAGACGGTTTGATTTGTTCTTTCTTTTTTTCCACTTTTTTATCTTGATCCATGTTCTCTTACTCCCTTAACTCAACCTAACAACAAGACGATGACGGGTTTTCACGGTATTTGCCATCACTGTGTTTATAATAGGTCTTATTACCGCCACACGCTTGGTTAACTTGAATCTTATCAGGCTTTGAATCTCCGCACACATTCCCACTTGTGCATCCTTTAAGCATGAAACGGAGTGAGAAAATTATTATTGCTAGCATAATAAGAGAGCCAAGACAGCCGCCGGATGGATTAGCCCCGTTGGATGCAAAGGCTTTTTCTGGTATAAACGGTATACAGGAAGCATAGATAGGAAATTCGCTTATTATTGATGAACTGTACGCCGAGTCTTTTTGTTCGACAGGATCTGAAAGGATATGTGTGAATCTATCTGACAAACTTGACACAAGTATATTATCGATAAGTCCTTTGAAATGATAAAACGTAGCATCCTTCAGACCATTTTCAATTTCCTTAAAGCAGTTCGAAATGATTTCTTCAATCTCATCAGGCAAATAACAGGGCATTTTATTTGAACCATTAGCCTTTGTATAATCGGGATAACACGCAAATAGTGCATTGAATTTACCAAATTTAATGTCCTCGGTATAATCGGTTATACTATCCATTAAATAAATGAGCTGGCCTATAGCATATCCTGTTTTTTCTAAGCATACTGTATTCGTCGGATTAGTCAATTGATCAGTATGACCGAAAATATATTTCATCATAAGAGCAGTCGGTTCACATAGACTTCTTATCGTTAATTCGTTTGTTTTCTCGAGTTCTCTTTGCTGTCTCATAAGTTTACCGATCAAGTTGGTATCAAATCTAAGTTCTGTCAATGCCTCTTTTGCTTTTGCATGTCTTTTTGTAATATATTTTTTCAGAATAGTAGGATACCGTTTTTTCTCATCATACTCATCATCAAGCATTTTTTCATAAACAAGTTCAATGCTGATTGCTGAGGAAAACTTCGCCAGTTCAGGTATCAGAATAACATCCCTTCTACTAAAATGGATGGGACACCTTACCCTTTTGCTCGTTATCTCTTTTTCAACCTGAGATACAGATAATAGGTAAATCAGGGTAGCATCATAATTCGTGAACATGCGCGCAAACATGCCGTAGTCTTCTGACAAAGCGCTGCACAGTCCACAGAAATGCTGGTTATACACAGCCTGTACAGTCTTGTCTGCTTCTTTCCCTAATGTAAGAAACCCAAACATACTATTTACTCCATAATCATAACCTTTTTAAAATTGGAAGATACTCACAGACAAGCTGTGAGTATCTTCCGTATATGTATTACACATGCCCTTTACCGTCACAAACTCCGCATTTCACTTCTCCCGAACCATTGCAATTCGGGCATTTACCGGAGTGCGACAATACCGCACCATAGCTAACGCTTCCTGTACCGTTACACTTTGGACACTTTACAGCACCGGAGCCATGACATTTATGGCAAGTAGCCATATTACCTCACCTCCTTTTATGATACCACAATATTTTATTCTGCATTCAATCTTTCATAAAAATTAACATGTTGAAGTAATATGTCGTCACTGATTTTCTGCCAAACAATGTTGCTATCAACCCACCTATGCAGCCTGATTTTTGAGTAACTCCAATATTCTCCATTGAATGAAACTTCCATCCTTCTTTTGCCTCCTGGTTGATGAGATCCGCAAAGGAGCGAATTGCATCATCGTAATTTCCCTGTTTGTTAATAACCAACCTTTTTGGTGCGGGAACACACTTATACTGAACCATCGTAATCCTCCTTTTGTTTAATTTTAGGGATAATCAATACCCCCGTTAGGATATTTACAGTTTAGAATTCGTCGAAATCCTTTTACAACTCCTTTTAAAATACCATATTTATCAATTGCCATTATCATATAATTTGAACAGGATGGCTCAAATCTACATGATTCCCTCAATGTCTTGGGAGCAAGCTGTTGATAAAGCTTAATAAAAGCTAATATTATTCTTTTAAAGATAGACATCTTTCTCCAAATGTAGCTGTCATCTTGCGCCACGAGCCCTTAATAAATTTTCTATATCGGTATGCCCTGCATCCGAAGCAAGTGACAATGCGGTTTCTCCTTCGCTGCCTTGCGCATTAACAATTGCACCCTTAGATAAGAGTAAATTTGCAATATCTATGTGGCCATCGTAAGATGCATTCATTAAAGCCGTCCATCCTCTACCTTTCGCATTAATATCCGCTCCTCTTGATATCAAAAGACTTACTATATTTGTATGCCCCTGCTGAGAAGCATATATCAATGGAGTACATCCGTAATTATCCTGAGCATTAATATCCGCACCTTTGGAGATCAAAAGATCGGTTATCTCAGCATTCCCTATTACAGAAGCATTCATTAAAGCAGTCCATCCACTATGAAATACTTTATCATCCATTTTGGCATTAACATTTGCACCTTTAGATATGAGTAAATTGACAACATCTGTGTATCCACCACCAGCAGCAGCAAATATTAACGCAGTCCCCCCATCATTATTAGTTACATTAACATCTGCACCCTTGGATATGAGTAAATTGACAACATCTGTGTATCCACCACCAGCAGCAGCCAATAAAGCAGGTGAACCCTTGTTGGGCCTCGCATTAACATCTGCACCTTTGGATATGAGTAAATTGACAATATCTGCATGTCCCATTTCAGAAGCAACCATTAAAGCAGATACACCATCATTGTTCTGATTATTAATATCAGCCCCTTTTGCTATAAGAATATCCGTTATATCCATATGTCCGTTCAAAGAAGAAAACATTAAAGCAGTGTAACCATCATTTCTTCTCATATTTATGGTTGCACCGTTGGATAGTAAAAGATTTACTATGTCTGTATGTCCTGAAGCCGAAGCAGCCATCAAAACAGTTGAACTATTGTTATTCTTGGCATCAACATTAGCTCCTTTTTTTAGGGCTGCCTCAAATACTAGAAGATTACCTTCTTCTATCGCTTGAAATAATGTTTCATTTAAGTCCATAACCTTACACCTACTTTATTTCTCCTTCTCGTGATTTATTGCCAGTAAAATTGGTTTCAGAATGATTGTTTTAACAATAAGCTTAATAAAAGTAGACCTTTTTATCAAAGACGCGATATACGGTGAGAACTGATAGTATAAAGAAACAAACTTTCTACCGATGGGAGAGGATAAAAGAACTTCGTCTCTGAAATTTCTAAAAACCTGTACCTCCGGTCCATTCGGATCACCATAAACTGCTGTGGCGATAAAGCACTTATTCCCCGATTTATTGGTTGCTTGATTTTTATTAGACGCTTCCTTGGGTTTTGGAGGATTTTGTATACTATGAAAATGGGATATCTCATTAAGGGTTGCCGTGCTAAAATGCTCTAATGCAATCCGCGCGGCCTCACCATCCACTGAATTAGCATACCTATCTCTGTAATACTCCAATTTGGGACGCAATAAAGGATTACCATTTGCTCCACAAGCATATAAAGTAAATGTTCTTAACGCCGATTCGTTTAGCACATCTAATATGTCAATCAATTTACTAGCAGCACGATCATTGCTACGCATATGACTTAAAGCTTCAATAGTAGCTAATTGAGGGCCCAGACCAATTCTCATTTTAAGCACCTCGTCTACCCCCCATGAATCATATAATATGCCAGCAAATGGTGAAACGCAGTCAAAAAACTTAATTCTATCTTCAGGAGTTACCCCCATACACGGGATAATCGCATCTATAATAAGGTCCCGGTTGTCACCTAAAGCAGCAAGAGCACCTGCTACAGAAAGTTTAAGAGGCGATCCATTAGGAGCTTGTAGGAGAACTTTATCTAAGACAGGCTGTGCTATACTAAGCGTTACGTCTGTAGAACGGAGTTTATTAATAGCATCTATTTTAGTCTTTATAGGTCCTAACTCGATATCCTGCAAAATTTGAGACAAATCTTTTCCTGTCGATTCCAAATTCTCATTTAAGTTATTACTCATTCCCTTTCCCTCCTTTTATTTTTTAAAATAACAACCTTTCATCATACGTCTCGATTTATTTAGACGACAAATAATCATCTTTTGTTGAGTCATTGCCAATCTCCTGACAGAAAAAACGGTGCCCAGAAATAGGGGTGATTATATTCCGGTATAGCTTTAAGATCTCGAATGGCCCCTTTCAAAGCCTCTGATTTAGTCTCTTTCTTACAAATCAATCTCTCATAAAACCCATCCATTAATAGCGCCGTTGATCGATCGTTGACCGTCCATAAACTTGTCAGTAATGCCGGTGCGCCTGCATAGAAAAACGCCCTTGACATACCTATAAGCTCATCACCCGTTGTAAATTGGCTCAGTCCAGTCTCACATGCACTCAGGGTGACGAGCGACGCTTTCAACTTTAGGTTGAAGATGTCAGTCAAAAAGTACGGCCGCTCTTTACCGTCAGTATCTGAAAGCACAATAGATGAGAAAATAGGCTCATCCGCCCTGAAATAGCCGTGGCAGGCAAGGTGAACAACGTCTGCTTCCTGGAAGCCAAGGAGATTATCAAAAGAAGCCTGCTCCTTTGTGAAAAGATGCCCTTGTTCTTTAAATACGGATTTAATCTTTTCACCCTCTTCTTCGGCATAAAGAAGATCATTGGAAGGATTGGCAAGTATAAGGGCATTCTCATACTTTCTGCGGTCCTTCTTGTGTGAGAAATAAAGGGCAGTTGCACTTGGTGCATAGGATATGCTGAATTTATCTATAAGATATTGCTTATTTGCATTATCATACAAAGCGTGAAAAGGGAGGTAATGCAAAAAGTAATGCGGAACAATAATAATATGCTTTATGTTAGTCAAAATATCTGTAAGAGGCTGAATAAGCAATTCATAGAAATAAGAAAGTGACTGCTTTGCATTCCTTATATACTCATGTGATCGTGTATCTGTGCTGCTATCTGAGAGAGCAGAGAGGAGATTATAGAGTTTTTCGAGATCCAACGTTTCATCAAAAGGGATCCTAACAGGAAGAGGTGGCTCATCTTTCCTTATGGCGATGATAATCACTTCCGTACCAGTGTAACAAAATTCAAGGCATAGGGTATCCTTATTTAAGGTCTCCTGAAACTCCTTCAAGGTAACGACATCTATAGACAGCAAGGATGCTTGATCACGGTCCTTCATTTTAAGATCTTCAAGGGTCTTTTTGTATTCTTTCTCCAACCCGATTAATTCCACCTTTATAGATCCATCAATACCTTCTTGTCTCTTATCTACCGTTTGTTCGTTCAACATTAGGCGCCGGCTCCTCAATTGATCTTTTAAAAAGCCTAACTTCTCTTTCAAGACATTTATCTCTTGCAAGGCTTTGGCAGATGAAACTTGTGAGTATATGTTATCAGTAGCTGGAGAAAGCATGTCGACAAGTGCCCTCGATTTTGAACGCTCTATATACTCGAATGCGTCACCCATGTTTCCTATTTTCATGCATAGTAATATCATCTGCTGGTACATGCTTGCATAGTTGCCGGCAAAGGTTATCTTAAATTCATCAAGGACGAGATTTTTCCTTAACGTTTCAGAAAGAGAAAGGGCTTCTTTATAGTAGGTATATGCATTAGCGAAGTTACCGTAAGAATAATTCTCTATACTACCAATAATAAAGTTCGCTACCGCTTGTCCTTCTATATCATATATATCGGTACTTATAGCCAGTGTAGATCGCGCATACTCCATGGCTTTACTAACATCGCCTTTTTCGATTTCCACCATAGCCATGGTGGTAAGAATATTTTTCTCCTCTGACTTGCCCCCTATTGATACGGATAACCCATAAGCTTCTCCAAGATACTTTTCAGCCTTTTGAATATCAGCCAACGAATAATAAACAAAAGCCAGATTACCTAAAACAAGCCCTTGAAAGTGTTTGTCGTGTAGTTCATTTATTGATAGGTTTAACGCCTCCAGAAGCAAGCTTGCTGCATCTATAACATTATCCATGTTATATAATATTGCCCCTTTTGCATTTAAACATCTCGCCTTACCTTCCATATCATGCTCTTGTTCGGAGAGTTCCAGTGCATTTTCAATGTATTCCATGGCTTTTTCATATTGCCCAACGGCTAAATAAAGCTGAGAAAGATTGGAAAAGATCCTGTTTTTCTTCCGCCATGGGTCGTGAGAGCTTTCATCAATTTCAAGACTTTTGTGTAAAAGCTCAAAAGCACTGTAGTAATTACCAAGAGACATATGAACGTGCCCGAGATCGGCATATACCGTTTTTAAAAGCTGAGGATCGTTGATTTTCTGAGCTATAGCCAAGGCCTGAAGGCTATATTCAAATGCTTGAGTTACATTTCCGAGGTTGAATTCACATATTGCCATGGCATCTAAGAGCAATCCCTTTGTTTTATTAACAGAAAAAGAGATAAAGTCGTTATAATATGAAAGATTCGTCTTGGGTAGTTCTGAAGAGTAAATTTCAAAAAGCTTTTTTAACCTTTTCTGTGACTCGATAAAATAAGAACTATTATAGAGCTTAAACGCTTGATTCATATTCTCGGGAAGCTCCAGAATATCTTCGAGAATATTAGTATTAATAGCATTCTTTTCTGAAGCAAGAATTTGTGTTGTACCATGAAATATGTTTTGCAGAAACTCTAATCCGGATTTCTCGCCGGCTTCTCCAAGTGCATATGCTGCCATAACAGCTAGATGCAAATCGTCTAAATTCATTACCTCTTTTAGGATGCCATTAAATCTCGGGTCCTTGAGCCGCGAAAGACTAAGAATGGCTTTGCCCTTTTCTTCAGCCGTACCATGTTTGAGAAAATTTAGAACCTCTTCCTCATTCATTATATTAATTCCCCTTAAAATATTGGTATTTGATTTTATTCAATAGTAATACAGGCTATCTTTTTTTCCTTCATATTCACATCATATTTCCCTTTGCCAACCCCGTGAAATTCTACAATACCTTCTTTGTTTGTTTTTTCTTTTTGTTGTACCTTATCTTCACTCGAAAGAGACAAATCCATCCCGGATATAAACTCTTCGGAACTTAATCTCATGAGGGATACTTTTAATGTGGCACTGAATTTATCTAGTCTCTTGGGAGCCGTTATTTCAACAGAGAAATCCGTATTCTTGAAGTCTTTGCGTATGATAATGGTGTCTTTAGTGGCACGCTCTTTGCCCCTGACAGGGCTTAATTGAGGGGTTAATGATAGAAGCTCACCGCTGTATTTCACAATTTCCAGGAAACCATTTGTAACTTTCAGTATCATCTCAAGAATCCCTGCCATAGCCTCGATCAAATCCAATTCAATCTCCGTCGAAGAGTTAAGTGATTTCTGGATATTTATAAGCTCATTTAGACAATGGTCACAATTTTCGAGATGCGATTCAACTATTATGGTCTGCTCCTCATTCAGGCATTCGCTTGCATATGCAAGTATAGCTGCTCTTGAAGGACATTTATGAAATTGTGCTAAGGTTTTCCCCTTATTACTTGACGGCAGTAACAAAAGCGATCTTAGTAGTTTTTTTTCTTCAGTTAACAAGTTCCTGATTGTAGTTTTGCATATATCGCACGAGGACAGATGTGACAGAATGTCCTGGCTGGCGTCATCTGTAAGCTTATTGTCGAGGAATCTTTCGAGTATCTCTTTTTTAGGACATTTTATCATTTTTGCCCCTTCATTATAGACGGATGTTTTATATAAAATGGATTATTCATGTTTTGTTAATAATATTTTAATCAATTGCTTTTTAGCCCAAAAAACGCGGCTTCTAATTGTACTTATATTTTCCTCAGTAAGAATTTCAGCAATAACCTCGTATGGGGTTGTAATAATAAATTGAGCCTTATTCCCAAGCAGTTCTTCCTGTCTCTTTTGCAATTTTAATCTTTTGCTCTTCACATCATCCAATTTTGTAGATTTTTCTTTATCCTGTTGTTTTTTGGCTAACTTATCCTCTTCGGTATTCAATTCATAAAGCTTAAAATAAATCTTAGAAAGCTTTTGTTTCAGAACCGCTTGTTTTTCTCTTTGTTTGCGCAATAAATCATCGCCTTCTGGTTCAAGAAAATTTATTATTTTTTTTGTAATTGAACCTACAGAGACTCCTTTTTTCTTAGCCATTAAGCGAATTTCTTTCAACGGAAAGCCAAAATAGTCATAATATCTAAGCAGGAATGTCCATCTTAGCTCTTCATCAAGGGATTGTAAAATATCCGGTACCACATCTTTATTATTATAGGCGTGTGCTGAATGTTGTTGAGGAGATCCAATATCATCCATAGAAAGATCGGTTTCACTTATGTTATCAGTATATTGTCCAATCAAATCTTTTGAGTGCCTTCTTAACCAATCCTTTATTTCCCAATCAGTTGCTTGCGTTATAAAGTGATTAAACATGCAATTACCCCGATACTCTTTTAAGGCTTTATTCTCATTTTTCATCAGCCTATTCTGTACACAATCACATATTTCCTCTGCTGCAACATCACTGAAAACGCTGGGGTATTTGTTGTTCAAGTAAGCTGACATCTTTTTTCTAATTTCTCTATAAAACTTGTCCCATGCTTTGGTATCACCAGTAATTAGTAATTGTACAAATTCATAATCATCCGGATACCTTCGCGGACTTGCATCTTGATATTCTATATTCTCTATTTTACTAAACTCATTACGCATATAGTCTCTCTTTTAAGCTGTTACTTAACATATCCTAAGTAGTTATTTTATTCTATAGGCAAGCATAATTAAGAACTTATTGGTATACATGCCTTTACAGACATACGTGTGTTTTCAAATTAGATTGCCGATTTTGGAGGAATGAAGATGTCGGAAAGGTTGTTTGAAGATACTTTAGTTTGTTGAATTGAATCAATGCTGATGCAGTTTAAGGTCAAGGAAGATGAGCCGGTGTCTGCAATGGCCGAACCTGAAGTAGATAGTTTTTTTGCCGGGTGAAAAGATTTTATTTTCTTTGTCCTTGTTTGAACGGGAACACCGAAAGACTGGATTCCTGCTTTCGCAGGAATAACGGAAAAGTGAGGGGAATAAAGATCCGTGCTGTCACAATCAGACGAAACAACTGGAATCGCTGCAATGGACAGGGAAAGATCTATTGCCGAGGCAAAACCTTTCGTATTCGATGTCAGCGCAAAGATGAGAAAAATCCATAAAACCTTTATCATCTTTTTCTTCATAAATAATGTTTTTATTTTACCCTATTATCCCTCTACTATTTTCAAATGTCAACTAGCCAACTGGCTATCCTGTTTTTTGTAACATATTGAGATATAAGGGCTTTTTAATTTGTGTTTTTTAAGAGTTTGCACATGAATAAATATTCACTGCATTAAACCGCGCCCTTTCTCTATGGAATTAGTAGTATCCCCACCATGCATGGTGGGGCTTTCTAACGGGATAAAAAAAGGAATTGACATCCCCTCTGTTAATGCTTTATTATTATGCAGCTATACTATGGAGGTTACTTATGTCGAGAATTAGCATAACATTACCCAATTCGTTCCTGGAAGAATTGCTCAAAGTCGTACCGGCAAAGAGCAAAACAGAAGCCGTTATAAAAGCGATCACAGATGAAATACGAATGAAAAAAAAGAAAAATATTAAGAGCATGGCAGGAAAGATAACGTTCACAAAGAAGGCCGCAGAATTGAGACACAAAGATGAAAGACTCGGATAAAGTTCTTGTTGACACTTCTGCATGGATAGAATTTTTTAGAAAGCAAGACCCCTATTATACAACGATAAGCGACTGGATGGATGAAGACACGATATGCTGTACAGGATTAATTGTTGCTGAGCTTTTACAGGGTGTAAAAACAGAAAAAGAATTCGGTGCCATAAAAGATTTTCTCCAGGTATTTGACTTTCTTAAAGAACATAAAGAGTTGTGGGAAAAAGCAGGCGAGCTTTCTTTTAATCTTGGCAGGAAGGGATATACTATCGGGTTATCCGATTGCTACATTGCAGCTGCCGCCCTTGAAAATGATGCATGGATTTTAACACTGGACAAACATTTTCATCTGATAAAAAACGCCGTAGATATCCATCTGGTTAAATTGTAAATCTGATTTATTCATCTGCCGCCCTTTAAATATGCAAGGGCGGGCAAAGCCCGGTGTGATACAGGTATCCATACTCTCCTCTGCAGAGGAAGAGTTTGGATTCAGTGCTGCATTATGCTGATGAAATCACCAATGAAGTTTTCGTTGAACTATCGCAAAGAACATATCCGATTCTAACTCACCTCCGTAGCTTCCCGCTGGCCGTCTTTGGTATAGAATTGACGAATTCAAAATCCTTTGGAACCTTATAAGGCGACAGTCTCTCATAGCAGAACCGCCGCAGATTATCCAAATCGGGTGTTTTTTTTACGTCCTGGTTAAGAACGACCTTTGCGATGGGCAACTGACCATACTGTGTGTGATTCACACCGTAAACCAGTGATTCTTTGATATAAGGGTGCTGATTGAGCACAGATTCAACTTCATAGGGAAATACCTTCATTCCTGCGAAGTTAATGATATTTTTCCCCAGTCCGACAACGGTAAGATATCCCAGGGAATCCATTTTACCCAAATCACCGGTTTTGAACCATCCGTTTTCCAGTATACTGTTCCGATCCTGCCATGGCGAAAAATAAGCGTCGAGCATTCCTTTACCTTTTATATAAATTTCTCCTACCCCGTCCTCATCCGGATCGGCTATTTTAATTTCATAATCCGGCAGGGGCTTACCGACGGTACCTCTTGCGCCGCTATTGCCGGAAAGATTGATCAAGGGGAGTCCTACCTCCATAATCCCGAATGCCTCGGCCAATTCTTTGCCTGATTTCTCATAAAACGTACGGGCGGTACGTTCAGGGAGTTTCATTGCCGTAGATACAGCCAACCGTACTGTTTTTAAAGATTCCCGGGAAAGAGACTCGGAATGGTATAAGAGGCTATAGTGAAAAGGAGAGGCATACAAAAATGTCACTTTATGAGTGGTTATTGCCTGAATCATCGATTCAGGAAATAAATTCTTGCAGAGCACGATGGTTGCCGCACGGCGAAGAAAAAGCAGGATAGTTACCACAAAATGAAAATGCATGGAGAGCACCCAGAGAACCGTGTCTGCAGGAGATATCGTTAGGCCGTAATTGGCTGCATCGGTTCTTTCGATAATGGTTTCATGAGACAGCACAATCCCTTTGCTTTTCCCGGTTGTTCCGGAGCTAAAACGAATAAATGCAGGATTGATTTCATAATATTTCCTGCTCAACGCCCATCCGGCGCGCCTTCTCAGTACGTGAAGTTCTTTTTTATACAACCCCTTCGTTTGAAGACTCTGAGCATCGTGATGATGAAATACCCCTCTTTCAAATATGAGGAAATCAAGGGCCATTGTGTTGATAATGCTCTCGATCTCAGCAGCGGTCTGTTCCACGGAGATGGGAACAACGACCGAAGACAACGACAAAAGAGCCAGACTAACAATAATGTAATCGATGCCGTCTCCGCAAAGAAAACCCACCCTGTGAAACTGTCCTATACCGTTTTTTGCTAAAACCGTGGTAAAGGCCTCAGTGCGAGAAATGAGCTCTCCATAAGATAGCTCACTGTCACCTTCTATCAATGCCGTCTTACCGCCAAAGGACTGCGTCTCCTGTTTTATAATGTCAAAAATATTCATAGCGATGTGTTCAAAGCCTCATTACCGTATCTTGAATACATACCGTTCCTAACCCTGAATGACGCCGCAATGCCTGCTTGTTCACCCAGGGTAATACATGTGCCCATTACCCGGGTTGAACCGAGTGCTTCATGTGATGCGGAGATACAACGTCCTGCAACGAGTAAATTCGGTATTCCTTTGACCTTCAAAGATCTCAACGGAACCTCATAATAATCACCAGAACGAACATATCTGTAAACAGGGCCTTTTTGCATATCCCATAGCTCTATGGGCCATGCCCCCTTTGCAATACCGTCATCAAACTTCCTTGCATGTATTATATCATCACCCGTAAGGATGTATTCTCCGAGAACCCTTCTCCCCTCACGATCCACAACCCTGATCGAAGTGTCTGCGAGATACGATCCTTTCAATACCGGGATCGTATTCGAGAGATAATGATGCACCGAAGTGGCATACTCAAAAGCCTTTTTGTCCCGATCCTTGCTCTGCAAACCGCTTATATTTACTTTTAAATAACCTTCGTCCGGCGAATCTCCCGGAGTAAACATCGAAAACCGCAAAAGAGGAGGCAGCATATGTTTCCGTATAGCATCCGACAGATAATAGGAAACCTTGATGGCAAGAAGCTCATCTCTATCTTGAATACCTTTCAGGCGAACCGTATAGGCTGACATCTGAAGCTGTTCTTGCGGCAGCAATTCGAAAGATGCCCCTGCCATTTCAGACACGACGCCGTCTCCGGAACAGTCAATAACGACCCTGGGAAATATTTTGTACGCGGTATGAGAGCGGTTTATGACGAGTCCCGTTATCTCTCCGTTTGTATTTTCAACAGAGAGTACTGTTGTACCTCGCAAAACAGTCAAATCCCGTTCATTACTGCACATTAAATCAAAAACCGATAAGAGATCCCTTCTCAAATAAGGGAGCACATAGACAAGCCCCATCTTTATTACCGTCTTTTGAGGAGATAACTTTGCCAGGTGCGAAACGATTTCCTGAACAATTCCATGGTTCAACGTGCCGGTTGGAAGAGCATCACTGTTCGGATATAAACCGCATATATGCTGGAGTAATCCTGCATACCCGATACCTCCTAAATATGGATCCCGTTCTATCAAAAGCGTGCGCACTCCGCTGCGTGCCGATGCCAGAGCGGCCGCAGTGCCCGAAACACCGCCGCCCACGATGACGACATCGAATGAATTATTCTCATTGAGAGGTATTTCTTCCGGTAAATAATCCGACATACGATTATCGTGTCCTTATTTGCTCTTGTATAACCCGTTCCAGCAGAGCGATTTCATCGTTGTGGAGCAGCCCTTCTCTGTATGAGATTACAAAATTCAGCAGCCCGTTAAAATAATTAAAAAAGAAACCAAGCCCCGGTGGCACCGGAATACGGGGCAGGTGAAAGAGGTTTGTGATGTTTGATCCCATAAATTCTGAGGGTACAAAGGGGCCCTTGCTCATAAAGGAAAAGACAAACGAAAGAAGCTCTTTATTCAACCATTTTCCCAGAACCCGAAGCGGCACAATACGAAACAGAAAACTCGACTCTGCAAAATCGCCGCTAAAGTTCGTCTTTACCTGATCGTACAATTGTTGCTTAATGACGTGTATCAGTTCTTTTCTGGTACTCGAAGCATCAACCTGAATCTGAAAAAACATATACGACCAGTGGTTAAAAAATAGTTTTTGATTATTTTCTCCCGTTTTTCGCATATCAACCGAAATACCAATGAGAAAACGGGGAGAGTCAATGCCTTTGGTCTTGAAAAGATTTTGCATACCTTGAAGAACAGCCGCAAGAAGATATGCCATCCCCATGAGATATCCGGCTTCGTTTTCTGCGTTGCGGTAGATCGCTTTGGTTTCTTCTGCATCAAAGGTGTTTACGTTAAACCTGAAACCTTCGTTTCTTCCTGACCCGGAGGATAACGAATCAAAAGCTGTCCTGGACCACGCTATAAATTTACGGTTGATGTTTCCACCCGCATGCAATCTCTTTTTCCACGAATAAATCGCCGGCGAAGCTGTCAAACGAATGTCATGAAAAATGCTTCTGTCACTGTTATCTCGAACAAAGCGCCGCAACAAATCTAATAAAGTTTCCGCACCGTGCGCATCGAGTAAACGATGATCGAAGGTCATGGTGAGATAAGTTTTTTTGCTGTCCGCCTGAATGATGCGAAATGCTAAGTGCTCATCCTTATCCCGAAACGGAGTGTTGATGCTCTTTTCAAAAAAAGGCATCAGGCCGTTTGCAGAGGAATGACCGTTCATATAATGGGTTTCAATATTCAATCTATTGTTTCTGTTCCTTGCAACCCGCCAGTAGGGAGCGAGATTATACATATTCCGCACTACGGTTCCAAAGAGTACGGGAAAATATTTTGTAAATTCGATTATAGTGCTCCCGAGGCGTTCCGAATCGACGGCGGGATCCATCTCTACAACGATTTGGGATGCATTGCCGCTTGAGGTTGTTTTCTTCATGGTGTAATCAAAAGCACTGATCACCCAGTCAATGCCGGAAAGGTAATATTTATTTTGAGGAGAAGAGAACAGAGCCGCCATAATCAATGTTTTTTGTGATAAAATAGGATAAAGAACGAATCGTCTCAAAATCATTTCTTGTGAGGTTAGACTCTATAAGCCGCACCTGATAGGTATTTTCTATGAACACAAGTAATTCAACAAATTCGAGCGATCCGATTCCAAGTTCCTGAAGAGGCATATCGACAGCAAGGGAAGTTGGATCCCCCGATACTATTAATGCCACCTCCTGAATCAGCCTATTCTCAATATCCTGCAATGTCGTTTCCATTAGTACCTGTACCTTTCGCGCTCAATTATAATTTTATAGGATGAACAGAATTGTCAAATAAAATCTAAATTCCCGGCAGTCTCAAGACAACAATGTTGTGGTATTTTATCAAGCTCTCTGCTCATTCATGCCCGGTATAAGCTTATCCCTGAGTCTGCCGTTATAGCTCATCTTGTGGAGTATCATCAAAATATTGTCAATGGCATCAGGCGGAAATATGCAATGCCTCGTGTTTTTAAACGCAGCGGTCAATGTAGTTTTCAACCACTCTTTATCGACTGCCGGAGATATATAATAAACAGGTTTAAGCATATCGCTGTCTGTCGGGATAATGGCTTCCCTGACCGCTATCCTTGCAAGTGGCGTATTGGGCAATATCCTTATTCCCATAAAGATAAAATTTAAAGCCTTATGCAGACTCTGTATATTCTTTATACCTTCCACTACGGTTTCTTCTGTTTCACCGGGACCGCCGAACATAAAAGAGTTTGATGAGCTGATACCGTATTTATAAAACAGGTCATTGCATGCCATGATATCATGAACGGTAAAGTGCTTACCCATCTTCTTGAGCGTAACATCACAGGCTGCGTCCGCCCCGATTTCTGCACCCGCAAGTCCCGCATTTCTCATGAGCTTGACTGCTTCTTCATTCAAGCCATCCGGCTTAAAGAAAGCTGTCCACCGGATATTCACCTTACGCCGCATCATCTCCTCCATGAGCTTTAGGTAATACCCTTCATCGTCGTTAAAGATTGAATCAACAAAGAAAAGGTGTTTTGCATTATACCGGTCACGGAGCAGTTCGATATCATCGACAACGGAATCTGCCTTTCTTGCACGCAGGTGGCGACCCTCAAGCAAAGGATAGGTGCAATAGACACACCGGTGGGAGCATCCGCGCTTTGTCTGTACTGACATGATGTTCCCGCTCTTCAGATAATACGCAAGCAATTGTTCGTCATACGCTGCTGATCGGATCTCTTCATGGTCCCGTGTGCGCAATGGGCCGAGAAGCGTTTTTTCCGGATACATCCCGGCTTCTGCATTTTTGACAAAATCCACAATTAGCCGCTCGCCTTCACCAACAATACCGTAGTCCGCACCGGTCTCCTTCAATATGAGCTCCGGCATGAGGGAAAAGCCTGCTCCCCCCAATATTACCCTTGCGGTGGAGAGCGTCCTTATCTTCTGCACAATATTCTGAACAGCACCCATGTAATACCGCTCATTGACGAGGTTGACGTTATCAATATTACGGATAGAGATTCCTATCAATTCAGGCTTAAATACTGAGATCTCCTTTCCCATCGAATTCAGAGAAGCACCTCGCTGCAAAAAATCGATCTGCCGGACAGCATGGCCGGCAGTCGTCAGGGCATTAGCAATGATGCCCATACCAAGCGGATATACCGGATACGGCGATACCTCTGTATTGGATGAAATGAGTAATATCTTCATCGTGGCCGCTCTATGCCTTTATTGTGGAGAGCTATAATCAATTCCGTAAGCCGTATGCAGACAATCGGTTTAATCCTTCGTCAAATAATACTCTATATCGTACGCTATGCCGTACATGGAATTCGAAAGCTGGCCGGTAAAAGATGCATTGGACCACCCACCGTACGGATTGTATGAAATGGGAGATGGCTGTTCGTATCTGTGGTAGAGCAGCCTCCTGGTACCACCATCATAGAAACTCATCTTGCACCGCAACTGGTTTCCGTTCAATGAAACATCGGAGAACAATATTACCAATGTATTGGGGTCCCACGGTATCGGTGAAGTTCTTGAATCCGCACCAATGACGTTCCAGCCTTTCATATACCCTCTGGTGTACGACTGAAGCGAATCGATGTTCTCTGATTTTATGTCATCGATCCATTCCCCTCTCGTTCCATAACCAAATCTTTTCCAGTTGTTTTCTCCAAGATTCATCCAGCCGACATAAATTCTGTTGAACTTTTGGTATTTCTCGGTTACCCTGACAGGAGCACATCCGCCTGCCAACATCATCCCCATTACCACTGCCATCCCTAAAACGACATACCTGTTAAACCTACTTTTCATTCTTGCCTCCTTAATTTTTTTATTCTGGATTGCGATTCTTCCAGTCTTTATACTTTTGTAAATCTGCTTCTACCATTCTTAAACAAATTGCTACAACTGCTGCCACATCAAAATAGCCGATAACGGGTATGAAATCCGGTATCAAGTCTATTGGATCCAATACATAAAACAACGCAGCAACTATTGCTGCGACTGACCACCAGGGAATCGACCTGTATGTCCCATTCATATAATCCTTCATAAGAGAAAACAACAGTTTCAAATCTTCGATAAACCGTGCAAGTGGACCGTGATTTTTAAACTTCTTTTCAATCTCATCGCTCTTATCGAGAACTCTTTTGAGATCATCCTGGGTTACGCGATTGGTACCCCTGGTGAGAGCATCTGCTGCCTGCTCATTTGTTATCTTTGTCGTTTCGTTTCTATTTCTACCTACATGCGTTTATCCTAATACTGGTCTTTCGAACTTGTCATTGACTGGAAGAATCGCAATCCAGAATAAAAGCAATCGAGGGCGGGCGAAGCCCACCCTTACCTTTTCTCGCTTTTATATTTCTCTTCGTAATTCCATGCTTAAAAGTATTAAGTGGTAATCTTAAAAAAGGAATCTGTAGCCTGCCATAATTTCATACACACCAACATCAACGTTTGTACTTGACCCACTAAAGGTGGCATTTTGGCTGATCGGGAGCGATATTTCAGCGGTAACTGCTCCATGATTTGTTACGATAAAATCTGCACCCCCTACAAGTTCCAACCCAATGCCACTTCCGCTCCCAGAGCCTGAATAACCATTACCGCTCACGGATACACTTGGACTGTTATATACCAGACCAAGACCAAAAAATGGCGTTATTCTATTTAAAGGTATTGTACCAATGGCGTCGGCTTTAATAGCAAAGTCACTATAGTTTATAGTAACACCATTCGTACTGTAGGTTGAAAGACCAATATAATCCAGCTCTCCTGCTACAGCAAAATACTTGATAAAATTATATCGTCCGTCCACTCCAATTCCAACCCCTGGACCAAAATTATTTAATCCGGGATTGCTGCTATTGGGAAAGAAAATGATAAATTTTGGTGCAACTGACCAATTATATTCTTGTCCTCTTCTCCATGAGTAATTATAATTTCTATTACCGTACTCCTCACCATGATAGCCTGCATACGCTCTAACGGTAAGACCAATCATAATAATCGCAACTGCTATATGTAGTATTGTTTTTTTCATCTGTTTTTCCTTTTTAATTTCTCTCTATATTTTTTAACCTAACTTTTTTATTTCTTTGGATGCTGGTGAGATTGCTCCTCCCGCCTCTGGCGGGATCGCAATGACGCACCCTGCCCCTCTGTTTAGAGGGAAAATGGAGAGGTTATTTCGGAGGAATGAAGATGTCGGAAAGGTTGTTTGAAGATACTTTAGTTTGTTGAATTGAATTAATGCTGATGCAGTTTAAGGTCAAGGAAGATGAGCCGGTGTCTGCAATGGCTGAACCTGGGGTAGATAGTTTTTTTGCCGGGTGAAAAGATTTTATTTTCTTTGTCCTTGTTTGAACGGGAACACCGAAAGACTGGATTCCTGCTTTCGCAGGAATAACGGAAAAGTGAGGG
>JAMCPX010000073.1 GCA_023382265.1 Deltaproteobacteria bacterium
GCCGTTTTGCATATTGAATAAGTTAAATGAAGATGCTGCTGATGGATTTGAATTACCTGCAAAAGATACACCTGAAAATAGAATGCCTAAAACCAACCCCAAGGCCGCACACTGGATCGTCTGTGTGCGGAACACACTGCTAAAATATGTCATAAACCCTCCGTAAAGCTTTATATTTTCTAATCCCCGGTTGACCGGGAACTAAATTCTAATCCGCATTAAGAGGTGGATAAGGTCACATTCAGTCTTGATTATATGTAAAGCATAAGAGACTGGAATTGTCAAATGGATTTGTATAGATTATGTATATTCATTTTGACTGTTATTCCAGTTCTAAGATAAATTTGCTGGAAGCCTTAGGATATTTCAAAAACGCAAGGTAATTATCTTTGAACTTACGGTATAATTCAGCTAAAGGTGGTTTTTCTTTTTGCATAATCTCACACAATTGGTTAAAATAGGTTTCTACCTCAGTCTGTTCCCGTGCATTTTTGATAAGCTTGGTAATCTGGATAGCCTGTGATGCTGTTTTCTTGGTCAGGTTGCGTACTAAATTGCGTACCAGATGCACATGGCACAGTTGATGGTCACTATACGGATATAATTTCTTGATCACATCACTGATACCGGAAAAATTACCGGTAACAAACAGCAAAACCCTGTTGACTCCTCTGGTAATCAGTTGTTGAAACACCTTTGTCCAGAATCCATTGCTCTCATTGCCCTTATATATCCAGAATCCAAGGGTATGCTTATTGCCTTCCGTGGTTGCCCCTACAGCAGAAAACAACGATATCTCAACAACATGGTTGTCTTGTGCCCGCAGCCGTGCTCTGTGTCTTGAATAACGCTTCAACTACAATAAATCCTATGCAACTAACCCTGCGGCAATACCTCGCTGAGAAGCAGATGAGAACTGTGATCCATTAGCCTATTACATCCTGAACAACTGTATGAGCATGCCGTGAAGTAAACCATGCGGAGATATGTGAAATCTCTTATTCCCTGTTGCCTTAATAATTTCGAGCAATATCATTAAACCTGGCAGCAATATGTCAGCCTTATCAGCCTCAAGCCCTGTTAATGATTTTATCTCGGACACATGTAGCAAAGATAACTTTCCGTAAAACCCTTCCAGCATGGTTAAGGTAAGTCCATCCTGCGGTTTCAGGATATTGTATATAGTCCCGATATTTCCCGGGACACCAATCCATATTTCAGGCTCTGCACTTGTTATCTTTTTCAGTATGGTGGAAAAGTTATTCTTAACGGTTTTCTCGATCTCCAGCAGTTCACCTCTTGATGGGGGATCGTGTTTTATAAACTGCTCTTTTAACCTTACCGCACCCGTTTCTATTGCCACTGCCATTTCAATATGTTCGCGATCTCCTATCGACAGCTCCGTGCTACCGCCGCCAATATCAACGACCAGTGCTTTTTTCCCTCCTGTATCAATGCCGTTCACCGCACCCGTATGAATCAGCCGTGCTTCCTCATCTCCATGTATGATCTCTATGTCAAAGCCTGTCTTTTGTTTGACGAGTTTCAGGAAGGCATTATTGTTTTTTGCAGTTCTTAAAACGCTTGTTGAGATTAATCTTATCCTTGTTACATCGTATTTATCTATCAGGGTTCTTATTTCCTCAAGTGCATTTATGGTTCTATCTATTGCGGGTTGTTTTAGCATTCTGTCCGCATACATGCCGTCGCTTAACCTGTTTGGATACCTTATATAATATACAAGGTCGTATTTTTCATAAGAACCACTTGCAATTGCAAGCCGCATTGCATTTGTTCCGAGATCAACCGTTGCTATTGTTTGCATATGATAGATCAGTAAATGTAAAAATGTGTGAAGTCAAATGGTTAGATTATTACAGCAATGCAAGAGCTCTGTTTAATGAGTGTAAAATGAAATTGGATTGGTTGGGCTAACCAAGTGTCTCGCCCCAATTTTTACCGGAGCTTATCGATACTTTCAAAGGCACATGCAACTTGAACGCATACTCCATTTCATGTTTTACAACCTTTGAAAATGCATCTATCTCTTCATTTTTTACCTCAAAAATCAGCTCATCATGAATTTGTAAAAGCATCTTTGCATCATACCCGTGTTTTTTTATTGCATTATCAACCCTCAGCATTGAGATCTTGATCAGGTCTGCTGCACTACCCTGTACAGGTGTATTGATCGCTATCCTTTGATATGCAGGATTATCCAGCGTCTTTGGTATGTACCTGCGTCTGCCGAGTATTGTTCCAACATAACCTGTCTGCCGTACACCATTTAGTATATCTTCTATGTATGCCCTTATGCCCTTATATTCATTGAAATAACTATCTATAAAGATCTGTGATTCTTCAGAAGATATATTAAGTTCTTTTGATAAGCCATAAGCACTCATACCGTACATGATACCGAAGTTTATCACCTTTGCCCTTGTACGCATCATATCGGTTACATGTTCCATATCTACATGGAAGATCTTTGATGCCGTAAGTGAATGTATGTCGCGATCATGCAAAAAGGCATTTATGAGTGATTCATCCGATGAAAGGTGTGCCATAACCCTTAATTCTATCTGCGAGTAATCGGCACTCAGTATTGAACAACCCTTATCCGCAATAAATGCCTTTCTAATCAATTTGCCATTTTCATCCTTTACCGGAATATTTTGAAGATTCGGTTCGATGCTTGCAAGCCTTCCTGTCGCTGTTCCCGTTTGTATAAAATGCGTGTGTATCCTATTTGTTTTTTGATTTATGAACCTTGATAAAGAATCAATAAAACCATTTTTTAACTTTGCAATGTTTCTATATTCGAGCAAAAATGCTACAAAAGGATGTTTGTCTTTAAGTGCCAGAAGCACTTCGTTATCGGTAGAATAGCCGTTTTTTGTTTTCTTTAAATGGGCCAGCTTTAATTCATTAAACAAAACACCCGCTACCTGTTTTGGAGAATCGGGATTAAAATCCGAAGTCACATAAGACTTCATTTCCTTTATTAAGGTATTGATCTTTTGACTGTATACACTTGACAGCTCATTTAAATATCCTCTATCAACGGCAATACCGGTATATTCCATCTTCGCGAGTATCTTTGATAAAGGCATTTCGATATTGGAAAAAAGCGGCTCAATCGCATCCTTGCTGAGCTTTTCTGAATAAATATTGTATAACTTTGCCAAAATCATTGCTGATTTTGCTACATATATGGCATTATCTTTAACCGTTTTATACATATCACCCTGCTCTGCTAATTCATCCTCACTTATAACAGGCAGCTCTTCACCGAGTTCAGAAATAGCAAGTGCATCGATGGTATATCTTTTCATCTCAGGGTTACAAAGATATGATGCAAGCTCAACCCCGAATAGCTTTGCCTTTACATCAATATCATGTTCAACAGCCCATCTGTAAACAGCCTTTGCATCATGAACAATGATTTTAATATCTAATCCAAGAATATCTTTTAGTTGCTCTGCAGAAGAGTCTTTAATATAATACGGCTGGTCTATAAAACTCCCGATCTCTTTACCAAGAATATACAATGTAATCCACTTTTGTTCGATAGCTGCTTCTTTAACAACATCGAATGATGGAATCTCCTTATAATCAAAATTTATATCCGCCTTACCAATCTTATCCATAAGCCTGGTAAACTCCAGCTCTGTAAACGTCTTTATCAGCATCTCTCTTTTCTCCTGTCTCGATGGTGGAAGAAATGGCTTTGGCAGTGTTACCGTATTAAAATCTATCTCAACAGGAACATCATGTTTAAGCTCTATAAGCTGTCTCGTAATTTTGTATAACACTTCCTTTTCATTGATAAGCGATTGTTTGATGCGATTGCTTGAGATATCATTAATGTGTTCATATATGCCGTCAATGTTTGTATACTTTGACAGCAGTTCTGCCGCTGTTTTTTTACCGATACCTGAAACGCCTTTTATATTATCAACAGCATCGCCTGTTAACATCAGGAATTCAGAGATCTGCGATGGTTTTACCCCGAACTTATCGACAACATAAGATTCCGAAATCCATTGGTCTCTCATTGTATCAAGCATAACAACATTGTCGGAGATAACGGACATTATGTCCTTATCAGAACTGATAATAATAACACCGAAATTCTTATCAACCGCCCTATCAGCTAAGGTTGCTATAATATCGTCAGCTTCATAACCTTCTTTTGATACCTGACTTACACCAAGCACATCATTGATCTCAAAGATGTAAGGAAACTGTACGGAAAGATCATCCGGTGGAGCACCTCTGTTTGCTTTGTATTCTACACTTATGCCATCCCTAAAGGTTGGACCTTTAGAATCAAATACAACAATAAAATAATCAGGCTTATACTTCTCTATAACCTTTATAAGCATATTTGTATAGCCGTAAACAGCATTTGTGGGTATGCCTTTTTTATTGGTTAACGGCGGGAGTGCATGGTATGCACGGAAGATATATGAGCTCCCGTCAACCATGAACAACAATGGTCTTTTAGAGACTGGGACATTCATTAAGATTTGATATTACATAAGGTATACGATCAAGGAGATCCCCTGCAAGTATGGCACTGTTCTTACGATATGCATAGATCATATCTCCTGCCATGCCATGTATAAACACGCCTGCTATTGCAGCATTCTCGGTGGTCAATCCAATTGCAATAAGGCCTGAAATAAGTCCTGTAAGCACATCTCCCATACCACCTGTTGCCATACCGGGATTGCCTGTTGGATTTACCCAGACATCCCCATTCTTTGCTGCTATAACAGTCTTTGCACCTTTAAGTACAAGTGTACATCTGTACCTTTTCGCAAAATCGGATGAAAGTCTTATCCTGTCCTTATTGATCTCATGTGCATGCATGTTTACAAGCCTGCCAAACTCACCGGGATGCGGGGTAAGCACAAGATCCTCACGGCCCCTCGAAAGCAAAACGTCCGGATTATGCGCGATTATATTTATACCGTCTGCATCAATCACCATCGGTATTTTACATCTATCAAGAAGGTTATGAACAAAATCAATTGTTTCTTTTTCAGTACCCATGCCGGGACCCAAAGCAACAACATCACTCGTCTGCATAAGTTTATCTACCTGTTCTATTGCAGAGCGTGCTATAAATCCCTCGAGGGTTTCATTCAAAGGTTCTTTCAAAGCCTCTGTAACCGTTGATTCAAAAATAGGCATTAAACCTTCCGGTCCTGAAACAGTAACAAGTCCGCTGCCAGCACGCAACGCAGCTTTTGCTGCGAGTATTACGGCCCCGCTTTTACCCTCCGAACCGCCGATAACAAGCACATGTCCATAATCACCCTTATTTGTGGATAGCCCTCTGGGTTTAAACATAGAACCAACCAGCTTATGTGTTACGAGGTTATAAGGTACACTTATACTATCAATAAGCCTTTTAGGTATCGATATGTCAGCTACCTCAAGATCACCCGCATGTTCACATCCTGGATGGACAACAAGGCCTATCTTTGCGAGCCCGAAAGTAACGGTTTTTTTAGCTCTTACCGCAGTACCGAGTACCTGACCTGAATCTGCATCAACACCCGATGGTATATCGACAGAAACGACGGGTAAACCCGACTCATTGATCATGTTTATTATCTCCATATACAATACTTTCACATCGCCTTTAATCCCTGTTCCAAGCAGTGCATCAACGACAAGTCCCTTTTCTTTTATATTAATACCGAGAGATTTAAGTTCATCGGTACTCTTTATATAATGTATGCGTTCCGTTATCCTGCTTAATGCCGTATGGTTTGCTTTTGCATCATCCGAAAGCTCACCCGGATCCCCTAAAAACACTACATCCGTTTCAAAGCCGTTATTAATAAGGTATCTTGCAGTAACAAATCCATCCCCGCCGTTGTTGCCTTTTCCGGAGAACACAACAACACCCTTATCCGCATCGTTTTTAAAACCCTTTATGATTGCCTGATAAACCGATCTGCCTGCATTCTCCATAAGAATGATACTTTCAATACCAAACTCCAGGGCCTTTTTATCAAGTCCTCTCATAATTTCCGATGTTACCAATTTCATTTTGCCTCCTTTACCTAAAGGGTCATAAATGCAATAGCATAATCATGCTCATGTGTTAATGATACATTAAAATTAATACCATGTCTTTAAAGCAGTGTACAGAAACGCTTGCGTATGCTCCCAATCATCTTCTTGTAATTTAAAAAACATAATCCATGAAGTTATTGTCTAATTCATAAAAATGCCGTACATTCAATATAAATATCTTAACAGGAGAAAATATTATGGAGCTTTTTGACGCAATAATCACCCGCTCATCCAGGAGAGATTTTAAAAATATTCCGGTCCCTTTAGAATTGATAAATAAGATATTAAATGTTTCTTTAAGAGCACCTTCATGGGCTAATTCGCAGCCATGGGAGCTTGCAGTATCGACAGGCAGAACCAGTGAATTCATAAAAAATAAAATACACAAATTGGCAAGTAATGACGATCCGGGAAATCCGGATTTTCCCTTCCCCTCTTTCTGGCCGGAACAACAATACAAAAACATATTTGAAACCGGTAAAAAAAGGTATGAATCACTCGGCATACCGAGAGATAATGTTTTAAAAAGAAAAGATGTAACTTTATCAAACTATCTTTTTTTTGGCTCACAGACGGCTATCTTCATCTACATGGATGAAAAACTCGGCATCTGGTCGGTGTTTGATTGCGGCATGCTTGCCCAAAATATTCTTTTATGCACGCATGAATTAGGACTCGGTGCTTGCCCTCAGGCTTATCTCGTTAGATACCCTGACATTCTTAGAGAAGCATTTCATTTACCGGCAAGTAAAAAATTTATTTTGGGGATATCTATAGGCTACTACAATAAAGAAGCCACTATTAATAATATAGTTACTTCAAGAAATGGTTTAAACGATACCGTTAAGTATTATGACTAACTCATATTTGAGGCTTGCTTAATTTAAAGATATTCAATTCAGATAAAGATTAGAATAAAAACATGCATTGAGGATTGAGATTGTTTATCTTTTTATTTTTTGGTTAAAACATCCCTGATAAATTTTATTCTCTGGATAATGGGCGGATGTGAATAATGAAACGCCGCATAAACCGGATGAGGATGAAGATTCGATAGATTATCTTTTGAGAGCTTGACAAGTGTACTTATCATACTTTCCGGATCATCGGTAATTTCACAAGCAAAACGATCTGCCTCTTTTTCATGCATTCTTGAAAGAAAATTTAAAAATGGTGTAAAAGGAAACATAACAATCTCGCCTAAGAAGGCGAGAACAACAAGCTTGGCAAAAAATGTGCTCTTTTCTATATGAAAAAGTTCCGTAAGTAAATCAAACTTAAGTAATCTAAAAGAAACATAAAAAGCTATTAGCCCGATACCTTCTATTACGATCATACTTTTCAACAGATGCTTTTTTTTCCAGTGTCCAGCCTCATGTGCAAGTACAGATAATATCTCCTGAATATTCATTTTTTTGAGAAGGGTATCGTAAAGCACGATCCGTTTTACTTTTCCTATACCGGTAAAATATGCATTTGTATGTGATGTCCTTTTTGATGCATCTATTTTAAATACCCTGCTTACCATTATACCAACTTTTTTCATAAGGCTATTTATGCCTTGCACAAGTGATTCATCGTCGATTGGTGTAAATTTATTAAATAGAGGTTCTATAATATAGGGTGAGACATACATTATGAATATGCTGAATATCAAAAAAAAGCCCCACACCCACAACCACCAAAAATCGGGACTTTCAGTAACAATGAATAGACCTATTGCTATAACAATTCCCATAATAATGGTAGATAAGATTATGGATTTTATGAAATCTGTAAGCCATAATTTCGGGTTTGTGTTATTAAATCCATATTTTCTTTCTATTATAAATACCTGATAAAGATTGAACGGCATCGTTATAATGCTTTCAACATAATACAGCGTAATAAAGAATATTATGCCCTCTGCCATAAAAGGCAGATTGAGAGATTCAATCCACGTATTATAGATATTTAACAATCCGCCGAATATAAATATGAGTGCAATAATACTATTAAAAACCGATAATACAATTCCGTATTTTGTATTTTCAATAGTATAGTTCTGTGTTTTTATCAGTAATTCATTGTCTATCTGTCCTTGAAATTCAGAAGGAACTACAGAGCCGTACCTTTTAAGATATGCCATATTCAAATATTCAAGCCAATATCCAAATCCTGTTACGGCAAGATATGAAATCAAAATAATTATTAAATATATATTCATAGTCTTTACTTTAACCTGCTCAATCAAGCTCAGCAAGTGCTATCGCCGATGCGCTCCGTATTTCAGGAACCGGATGTGATAGAAGAATCATTAACGGCTTTTCGGCCCTTGCATCCCTGATCTTGCCTATCGCTAAAACCGCAGCAGCAACAACATCCTTGTTCGGATCTTTTAAAAGTTGTAATAAATAAGCAAGATGCGCAGAGCTGCCAGTTTCACCAAGCGCCTTAATTGCTTCTATCTTTACATTTACATCATTGTCTCCAATACGTTTTAAAATAATATCAATATACTGCACAGCCTTTTTTTCACCGAGTAATCTAACCGCATGAGCTCTTATGTTGGCTTCTATATCTGCACTAGCTATGGCAAGATACTCCAATGACTTTTGGGTGTTAATGCCTGCAAGACCAAAAACAGCCCTTGATCTTGTCATAACATCATCGTTTTTCAGTGCCTCTGCAAATTTATTTATTTCACTCCTTGCATTAAGCTTTTCTATGGCTTCGGCAGCATGCTGCCTCACCTGTTCATCCCTGTCTTTTAAAAGTAACTTTAATGCCTCCAAACGCTCGTTTATCATTAATGCCCCTTTAAAAAATCACTGTAACATGGAACCACGCCAAACCCATCTGCGTTCCTAACGGCCCTTTTAATCGCTTCTTCAGTAAGCACCGAAGCTGCATATCCTACCACATCAATAAGGGCTCTCTTATTCCCTACCGATACGGCAAATACAACGTCTCCGTCAAAACTCGTTCCGGCAGGGGAGATCGCCTTTGTAATCCCGGATGCCGCCATCCTTGCTATGTTTATAAGTGTTGTTTTATCAAATTCTGCATCGGTTATGACAACACTTAGGTTTGTACTCTCTGTTACAGGATCTATAGGCTCTGATAGACCGCCACCCATTAAAAAGTTTGAGGTGTTAATAAATTCATGTGAATATCGTTCTTTCCTCGCGCCTGCGATGATATTACGTTCATACCCTAAGACATCCCCAAATGCATTAACCACAACATACACAGCAATTGTTGAACCATCTGACAACGTTTCATGTAATGTCCCTGCCCCGCCTTTCATTGAGTTATCAACGCCGAGTATTTTCCCGACCGTAGCTCCTGTACCAGCACCGTAAGAGCCTTCATGCACTTCTTTTGATAAAGCATTACATGCTGAATAACCCATATTAAAATCAGGGGTTATTCCTGTTGAAAATCTTAGATCAAAAATGGCTGCAGATGGAACAATCGGTATTGTTATACCCCGAATATCTGCACCTTTGTTTTTTTCTTTTAGCCATTTCATAACACCTGATGATACATCAAGACCAAATGCGCTGCCCCCTGTAAGTGTAATAGCATCAATCTTTGAAACAATATGTCCTGCTTCAAGTGAGTCTATTTGCCTTGTACTTGTTGCAAAACCATATTTATAAACCCCGGCAATGGCTCCATCTTCAAAGTATATAACACTCACCCCTGTCCTGTTCACTATATCGGTGAATTCCCCGATAAAAACCTTATCAAATATAGTAATGCCTTTTGGCATATTATTCCCCCAATTTACATTACTAATGGGATCTTGCCTTCTTCTAACAATTGCAGCATCGTATTCACAAGCTCGGGATCAAATTGAGTACCGCTGTTATTTTTTAATTCTGAAATTACATCCTCCTTATTAAGGGCATCTCTGTACGGTCTGTCAGATGTCATAACATCAAAGCTATCACATATTGACAGTATCCTTGCTACAAAAGGGATATGGTCTCCCTTAAGTCCCTCAGGATACCCTCTGCCGTCATACCTTTCATGATGATACAGAATATATGGAATTATATCCGATAAGAAGGACATCGGTTTAAGTATGTTGGCGCCTATTATCGTATGAAGCTTAAACTGCTCATACTCTTCCTTATCAAGTCCTTCTTTTTTTGTAAGAGCATCATACCTGATACCTATTTTTCCTATATCGTGCAGCCTTCCTGCTAATGCAATGCGGGAACTTAGCTTTTCATCAAAACCAATCTTTTCTGCTAATATGACGGCATAAGCAGAAACTCTTTCGGAATGACCTCTCGTGTACGGCTCTTTTGCTTCTAATGCCTTAACAAGTGACTCAATCGATTCTATCATTGTTATCTGTAGGCCTTCATCATAACGTTTTACCTCAAGCAATGATGTAACCCTTTCTGCAAAAATAGCCAGAAGCTTTTCCTGAGCGTGAGTAAAGGGTATACCATTTTTTATTCTGAACACACAGAGTGAGCCGTAAAATCTATCCCTTAATCCAATAGCAACACCGAGGTAAGACTTTATCTCAAAAGACAATGGTTTATCGTTTCTTATCTTATTTATATCCTTGCCTGTAAGATTCAATATACGGTCTTTTTCTAATACCCTATAAACAATATCTTTGTTAAATCCTGATTCGAGTTCTTCCTGACTTACTTCCATTGTGGACCTGGAGATCTTCGTAATCACAGGTGAGTATATCTTTTCTTTTCTTGAAAAGATATCTACTTCTTTAAGAGCAATAATTGAAATATCAGAATCAAATTCTGTAAGCACTTTTTCAAGTACGAGATCAAGCACTGCTCTGACATTATCATTTAAAATCATTGCCTCACTTATCTGATATAGGGATAGTGCCTCTTTTAACTGGATATTTTCTTCTTCAAGTTTTCGTCTTCTTATGGCATTTTTTATGATCAACCCGAACTCTTCAAGCTTGAAAGGCTTTAATATATAATCAAGTGCGCCAAGTTTTAGTGCTGTAATGGCTGTTTCTACAGTCCCGAAACCTGTTAGAATTATAAACTTGTGATTGAGCCCTTCTTTATTTGCCTTTTCGAGCAATTCAATACCATTAAGCCCTGGCATCTCAAGATCGGTAATGATGATATCATAATAGGAATGCCTCATGTATTCATAAGCATTGTTTCCATCTGAAGCAGTATCAACCTGATAGCCTTCTATAGAAAGGTATTCTTTTATGAGCTCCCTTATAGAACTCTCATCGTCAACCACGAGTATACGTACATTACCGTTATTATAGTTGTTTGTCATAAATCTTTTTTGTGCACTATCGGTAATATTATAGTAAATGTCGTGCCGATATTCAATTTTGTTTTGAGCAGTATCCTGCCGTGATGTTCCTGTACCGCGTTCATAACAATTACCATGCCAAGGCCTGTGCCCTTGCCGGAAGGCTTTGTCGTAAAGAATGGATTGAATATTTTCGAAAGATCTTCATCCGTTATGCCGATACCCTCATCTGATACTTCAACCTCAACATTTTCCTTGTCAAAGATCCTTGTGGCTATTGTCACCCTACCATTTTTACCTTCCATTGCATCCCTTGCATTTGAAATAAGATTTACGATCATTTGTTCCAGTGCATCCGAAATCCCTTCTATTTGAGGCAGATCAACAAATAATTTTATGACAAGCTCAATACCGCGTGTTTTGAATTCGTATTCCCATAACATCACGATTGACTTGATTAAATCATTAAGATTAACCAAAGAAATTTCTTGTTTTGTCTGTCTTATGGAAAGCATTAGTTTTTTAACAAAAGAATTAAGTTTATTAGTTCCGTTAATAATCTTCTCTATCTTATCCTTGCCTGTTGTTATTCCATCATGATCAAGTTCTCTCAGTAATAACTCACTCTGCCCGGATATTACGGATATCGGATTACTTAATTGGTGTGTAACACTTGCTATAACCTGCCCTATGCTTGCGAGTTTATCCGTGTGATAAAGTATACCCTTCATTTCTTCAAGTTTCTTTTTTGACAGTTCAAGCTCAGATGTAAAATTCTCAAGCTTTGAATATGCCTTTTGAAGTTCACTAAAAACATGATTCCTGCCCTGATACTGGTTCTCTATTTCTTTTTTCTGCATTAATGTTTTAGAGTACAGTTTATTGTTTAAAATGCTTATGCCTATTTGAGAAACAAATTTTTCTAACAGAATAATATCGTCTTGCTCCACCTGTTCATTTTTTGATTCAACCTCAAACACACCTATCACATCTCCAACTGCTATAATAGGAATAAGTATGAAGGTTTTAGTTCCTGTTAATTCCTGGATAGCTTTTGCCTGTTCTTTCTGAAAAGATGGAATAGTGTCTACAAACAATAATCTCTCATCGTTAATGATAAAGCTTGCCCTTTCTTTTACTGCTTTAGCAACATAATTTTCCCCGCTGCTCATTATAAATCTTATCTTGGAAAGTTCTATGCCAAGAATATTATTTACACGTTCAACACCTTTCCGTGGTGAATAGCTGTACATGGTCAGCTCTGTTTTATTATCATTCAAAAGTCCGATACCGTTATAACTGTATCCAAAGGAATGCCTTACCATTCTGGTTATATTGTATAAAAATGAGTCGAGAGGCTCAAGCTTTCTGAAGCTTTCCGACACGTTTAACAGAAAATCTAACCTATTTTTTTCTCTCAATATAGCTAATTCGTTTTTTTTAAGTCTCTCCGCTACATAAAACTGAATGCCGACTATTATGGTAAATATTACAAAAGTCGTTAAAATGAAATCATACCTGTTTGGTTCCGTAGTAACAATAGTACGTGAAATAATTTTATCTATAAATACAAAACTTCCGCTTTTAAGTGATCCGTATAAGTATACTCCGATAACATAAGAAACGATATTGAGACCAAAAAAAAATACATCAATAATGAGGTTACCTAGTAAACTTATGAGAATTAGTTGAATAAAAGATAATAAAAAAAAGGGGCTTTTAGACCCGCCGGTGATTAAAACCGCGAACCCAATTAAAACTGTATCCAGTATTATGGTAGATATAAAAAGAGCATACTTGATAGGAGGGTAAAAGATTACACGATCTATTAAGAAGTTTATAATCAACAGTAATAACCCAAAGCCGATTATGTAAAGATATATGCCCGGGTGAGCTTTGAAATAATAAAGTAAAAGAATAGCAGCAAAGATATAAACTACATAGCGGGCATTGATACCCCACCTCTGCCAGTTTTTTAAGTATGCTACCTTCAAGGAATTAAATAATGGCATAGGAATAACAATCAAAGAAAGAAATAATAACTAAAAAGGTGTGACGGGGAACACCCGTCACTAAAAATGTCTTTACTTTACTACCTTTTTCAGACCAGATCCGGCTTTAAATTTTGGAACTTTCCTCGCGGGTATTTTGATTTCAGCCTTTGTTTGAGGATTAATACCTTTCCTTGCTGCACGCTTAATTACCCTAAAGGTACCAAATCCGGGTAATGTTAACTTATCACCCTTTTTTAATATATTTGTTACCTGTGAGATAAAAGCGTTTAAAACCTGTTCTGCTTTTGACTTAGCAATTTCTGCTTCGTCAGCGAGTTTCTTTACTAAATCTGCCTTTGTCATAAACCCTCCTTTACATTATATGTTGTTTGCGTTAATATCAGAACCAACAGTTAAGTCAAGAACAATTTTAGACACAAACAGGCTTTAATATGGCCAATTTAGATGAAAATAATATAGATGAACAATTAAGATTGTTACAAATAAAAATGCAGGACCTAAAGTTTGATTACGAAAGATATTTCGCAAAAGATCTGAAATTAGAGCCGGTAAGAAAACGCGAAGACATAGACAGAATTCTTGTAAAGTTTAGTCAGATGCATTTTATAAAAGCGAGTCAAAAGTTTACTTATGAGAATGTCATCTCTAAATTCGTAGCCCTAAAACGGTACTGGGATAATAGATCAAAGATGCTTGAATTATCCAAAATCAAAAAAGAAGAAGGAATGCCTGTCAAATCAAACGATCATAATAACCGTATAGAAAAGGAACAGTACAGGGACGTTTATGACGAATATCTTAAGTTAATATCATTACGAATCCCTTCATTAAAACCGTTATCCTACAATGCTCTTAAAGCTACACTCGAAACCAAGCGTGCCCAACTCGTAGCACAGTATAAATGTAAGGACATAGAATTTAAAGTGGATTTTGAGAACAGCAAATTAAAATTTAAAGCAGTACCAAAATATTGATACAAAAAATGATCCTGCATCCTATAGATACTCTTGACAAATTGTATTGACACTAATAATGAATGACTATTCAGTCAAAATAATAAATGAAAAAAAATATAAGACAAAATAACGATAAGAATGATAAGCACGAACAAATATTGAGGGCCGCCATTAAAACCTTCGCAAGAAAAGGATTTTACAATACCCGCATATCAGACATTGCAAAAGAAGCCAATGTAGCCGATGGCACAATATATCTTTATTTTAAGAACAAGGATATACTTCTTGTATCCCTTTTTGAAGAAAGCATGAATCAGATTATTCAAATGGTACAAGAAAGGCTTTCCACTATAAACGATCCGATCGAACAATTACGCACCTTTATAAAAATTCATTTTGAACTAATAAAAAAAGACAAATTCCTTGCAGAGGTCATATCCGTTGAGTTAAGACAGAGTAATAAGTTCATAAAGGAATACAAGAATATAAAATTCAAAGAATACCTGAATATTATATCCGGCATTATAAGGGATGCTCAGGCAAAAGGGTTGGTAGCAAGACATTTGATGCCCGGTATTATGAAAAGGATAATATTCGGTGCACTTGATGAACTTACCTTGATCTGGGTTCTTGCAGGCGACTCTAAGTACACTATAGAAAAATTAAGCAATGATGCCACAGAAGTTTTGATTAACGGCATAGCTATAAAAAAATAAACATATAGGAGGTAGCAGTGAAGATTCTTGCAACAGTAAAAAGGGTAACAGATCCGGAGGCAAAGCTTAAATTAAAACCGGATGGCACATGGATCCAAACCGAAGGTGTAAAATTTGTTGTAAATCCATTCGACGAAATCGCTGTAGAAGAAGGCTTAAGAATCAAGGAAAAACATACGGGCGAGGTAGTAGTAGTATCTATAGGCGGTAAAGAAGTAACAGAACAGCTAAGAGCTGCCCTTGCCATGGGAGCTGACAGAGGTATTTTTGTAAACTATTCTGGAAATTATGATTCAATGGATATCGCAAATATACTTTCAAAGATAGCCCAGCAAGAAAACCCGGATATCTTTATACTCGGGAAACAAGCAGTAGATGACGATATGGGACAGGTAGGTTATATGCTTGCAGAATTATTATCCTACCCGCAGGCCGCTTTTGCATCCAAACTGGAGTTCTCTGATGACAAGAAAAAAATAAAAGTGACAAGGGAAATTGATGGCGGCCTTGAAATAAAAGAGGTAGAAATACCATGTGTAATTACAGCGGACCTAAGGTTAAACACTCCGCGGTATGCCTCTTTACCAAACATAATGAAGGCAAAACAGAAACCAGTAAAAGAATTATCTTTAAACGATCTCGGTATAAGTGTAAAACCGCATATCATCATTAAAAAACTTTCAGAGCCGCCAAAAAGGAAAGGTGGGGTAAAGGTTGAATCTGTACAGGATCTCGTTAGCAAACTAAAGAATGAAGCAAAGGTCATATAAAGGAGATAAACATGGGAAATGTAATCGTAATCTGTGAACAGAAAAACGGAGACATTATAAAAAACAGTCTCTCAGGGGTAAAAGCCGGTATTGAAGCTTCTAAAGCAATAAATGCCAAAGCGTATCTACTTTTTATGGGGCATGGCATTGATAAGCTAAAAGATAGTGCATCGCATTATGGCGCGGATGGAATAATACTTGTTGATGACCCTGCACTCAAAGATTATACAGCAGAAGCATATGCCATTGCGGCAATAGAGGCTATAAAACAGTATTCTCCAGGCCTTGTACTTTCAACCATATCCGCATTTTCAAAGGAACTCCTGCCAAGACTTGCAGTAAAATTAAATGCAGGAATGGCATCGGATATACTATCGATAACTTATGATGGCGGAAAGATTTCCGGATTCACTAGATCTATGTGGGCTGGAAGTATTATTGCTGATGTTGCTGTAGAAAGCGAACCTATAATTGCAACTATAAGGGGAACGGCTTTTGAGCATGCACAAAATACTGATAAAACATCTGAGGTAAAAAATGTGCAGGTTAAAATCGATCCTCAGTTATTAAAGGCAAAGTTTATAGAAACAATAGAGCACAAATCTACAAGACCTCAATTAACAGAAGCCCCTGCAATAGTGTCTGGCGGAAGAGGAGTAAAGGGGCCTGAAGGCTTTAAGTCGATAGAACAACTCGCCGATCTGCTTGGTGCTGCAGTAGGGGCATCAAGAGCTGCAGTTGATGCAGGTTGGGTTCCGAATGACCTTCAAATAGGACAAACAGGGAAGATTGTTGCACCTGCCCTTTACATAGCTGTTGGTATTTCAGGCGCAATTCAACACCTTGCCGGTATGAAGGATTCCAAAACTATTGTAGCCATAAACAAGGACCCCGATGCACCCATATTTCAGGTAGCAGACTATGGGCTTGTTGCCGATTTCTCAAAGGCAATACCTGAATTGATAGCAGAGATCAAGAAGGTAAAATAAGGTTGTGAAGAGAACTGTCCCCTATATCAGAGAATATCAAAAAATAGGGCAGGAAAGAAAAATATGTATTTTGTGAATCACAGCGTCAATAGAATACACAGGGGCGAAAAAAATTTCGTCCCTACAGCTCTCACTATTGCATTTACCGGGTTATGGGAAAGGAATCTTTAAGGAGGTAATATGAAATCGATATTTGTAGCCATAGCTTTGATTGTATCTTTCGGTTATTTCTTCTACAAGGTTGTCACATTGGCCAGATTTGTTATGCTTGGCAAACCGGAGAACAGATTTGATCAAATGGGCAAGAGGACATGGATGATGTTAAGAAATGCGATCTTTCAGCTTGCCAATTTCAAGCGTCCTAAAGGCGACATACTCTATGCCGGCATAATGCATTTCATGATCTTCTGGGGCTTTATGATCCTGCTGCTAGGAGAGATAGAGATACTCATTGGAGGACTGGTACACGGGTTTACCTTTAAGTTCTTAGGTTATCCGCTTTACAACATATTCATCTTCTCACAAGATCTTATGGCAGCAACAGTCCTAATTGCCATGATAATGTCGTTTGCAAGAAGGTTTATAGAACATCCAAAAAAACTAAACTATCATCTAAGCTCTTACTTAATACTTGGACTCATAACCGGGCTTATGCTTACACTTTTTGCAATGAATATAAGCAACGGGGTAAACTCCGAAGAGCCAATATCCAAAGCCGTGAACTGGATGCTATTTGCCGGTACATATATAAGTCTTTTTCATGTTACACAACCCTTTTCCCATATAGCCTATGAGATAATATGGTGGCTCCATGTACTCATGCTTTTATTCTTTCTTGATTTTATCCCGAATTCAAAACACCTGCATCTTCTCGGTGCAATACCAAACAACTTCTTTCTGAATCTTACAGATAAAACAATGCAGCTCCAGCCCATAAACTTCGAGGCAGAGGGTGCCGAGACCTTCGGTGTCTCGAAGTTTGAAGAATTAACATGGAAACAACTGCTTGACGGGCTAGCATGTACGGAGTGCGGCAGATGCACGGATGATTGTCCAGCAGCAAACACGGGCAAGATCTTATCACCAAGGGAAATCATTCTTAACATCAAGGATAATATGAAGGAAAATGGACCGATGGTTCTGAAGTTAAAAGAAGGTGAAAAACTTCAGGATGCTCAAAGAGTCCAGCTCATAGCAGATGAGGCAGTTGGCGAGGAGCGCATGGCTTTCAAAAAAGAGCATCCTTCAGAGCATAATACAGCCACATCTATCTCTCCCCAGGAACTATGGGCTTGTACGACATGTGGTGCATGTCAGGAGATCTGTCCTGTTGAGAACGAACATATAAGAGACATTATTGATATGAGAAGGTACCTTGTCATGACAGAGAGCAAGATGCCACAGGAGCTTGCAAAAACATTAAGGAATAATGATACCAACGGCAATCCATGGGGGCTTGGCGCTGATGCAAGGCTTGATTGGGCAGAGGGACTCGGCGTTAAAACTATGGCAGATCAACCGGATGCGGAGATCCTTTACTGGGTTGGGTGTGCGGGAGCTTATGATGACAGGAACAAAAAAATTGCAATTGCATTCGTTAAGCTCATGCAAGCAGCCGGCGTTAAATTTTCCGTTCTTGGTACAGAAGAGACATGTTGCGGAGACTGGGTAAGAAGGGCGGGCAATGAGTACTCGTTTCAGGCACTTGCAAAGCAAAACATAGAAACACTGAATAAGTACAAAGTGAAAAAGATTGTAACGGCATGTCCGCATGGATATTATACACTCAAGCACGATTATCCCGAATTCGGCGGTAATTATGAAGTTATACATCACTCACAATTCATAAATCGGCTTATAAACGAAGGCAGGCTTAAACCAACAAAGTCCATGGAAAAGACCGTTACATACCATGACTCCTGCTATCTCGGCAGGCACAATAACATATACTCAGAACCGCGTGATGTTGTAATCGCTGTTCCGCAGGTAAAGATGATCGAAATGAAACGTAGTCATTCAAACAGCTTCTGCTGCGGCGCCGGAGGTGCAAGAATGTGGCTTGAAGAAAAAGAAGGCGATCGTATAAATAGAGTAAGAACTGCTGAGGCACTTTCCCTTAATCCCGATATTATAGCAACAGCATGCCCATTCTGTATGACTATGATTGATGATGGTGTTAAGGATAAAGGTGTAGAAGATAATGTAAAAGTGCTTGATATCGCAGAAATAGCGCAACGGGCATTGTAACCAAAAGGATTTTATTATTGCAGGGGTGTACGAAAAACACTAATACGAGGTAATGAAACAGGGTGCATAAAACGTATACCGAACACATTAACTGCGATCAGTATAAACTTCGTGAAGAAACTGTCACAACCCATCATCGCCGCTGAAACGATAAATCTAGCGTTTATACGCTTCAATCTGTCATTTCAGAATGATCTTTTTGCAGCCTTTAAATTTTATTTTTTATCTATGAGTTAGTTCTCGCTCTCTGATGAAACTTCTACTACAGGCGTTTTTGCCTTTGCTCTTTTAACCGATTTTTTCGCTTTTGGTTTTGATACTGTTTTACTCTTTACAGGACCAGACGATGTTGCTTCCTTATAAAGCTTTTCCGCCTGTTTTCTGTATCCTTCTATCTTTTTCTTAACGTCAGCAATGATCTTTGGAGCTCTATCCTTATAAAGGTTTAAGGCCCTATTTTGCACGTCCATGAACAGTTCTTCATATTTCTTCTGTTCCTGTTCTACCCTCTTAATAAGATTTTTGATCTGTGGATTCTTATTAGCCTTTTTCATCAGATCCTTTTGTGCATTTTTTATTAAATCCTGTGCCTGTGATTGTGTCTTTTTTACCAGATCCATTGCCTGTTGTTCAAATTTCCTTACTAAATCTACCAAATTTGTTTGTGCTTTCGCCATACAAAACCTCCTAATTAAATTATTATTAATATTCTATACCGCATTAAATCTATCATGTCAAAGAAAAGTTAAGCCTTATCCTTTGAACAAAAAATGCATTTAAAAAGTCAGGGAGTGAACAAGCGATTGCAGACTGCGTATGGGGATGGACAAATCAATTTACTTTGTTGGCCTTTGAGGAGAAGTGATCTGTTCCAATTTTTCAAGAGTCTGCGCCCTGCCAATGGCTATAAGAATATCTCCGCTACTGATAGCAAATTGTGAAGCGGGATTGTACATAAATTGCCCATCAGGTTTTCTTACAGCAATAATAATAATATCAAAAAGCTGTCTTATTTTTGACTCTTCGAGTGTTTTACCATTCAACGTAGAAGTTTTATCTATAGAAAGTTCTTCTATTTTAAGATCAATATTTGATTTATCAATGGCAAGCTCCATAAAATCAATCACATTCGGTTTTATTACACTATGTGCTATTTTTTCACCACCTATGATGTATGGGGATATTACTCTATTAGCACCAGCCTTATATAACTTTGAGATTGAAGAACTATCACCGGCCCTTGATATTATAAAAAGTGAAGAATTCATATCCCTTGCTGTCAGAACTGTATAAACATTGTCTGCATCATTTGCCATAACTGCTATAAGACCTCTTGCCTTATCTATGCCTGCCTTTTTTAAAACTTCTTCGTCTGTTCCATCACCTTGAATAAATAAGTATTCATTCTGTTCTGTCATGCCTAAAATACTTGCATCACGATCTATTGCAATAAATGAAACATTATTATTCTTCAACACCTTAGCCACGGTGGTACCTATTCGTCCAAGACCGCATAGTATGTAATGATCCTTTAGTTGTTCTATTGCCTTTATCACTTTATTCCTCCCTATGGTTTCCCTTAATTCACCTTCTATTATAGCCCTGAATAATCCGCCGGCACTGTATGTAACAAAACCTATGCCTATAACAATCATGAAAACAGCAAATATCTCACCTTTTGGATCCAATCGCCTTGCCCCTCCACTATACCCGACAGTACTCAAGATTACGATGGTTGTGTACGCCGCCTCTACAAAGCTAAACTGCTCAAGATACATGAATCCCGCGGTCCCAATAGCAATTATAATAATAAGTGTTATTAAGTACCTATAAATGTTCTTAGGAATGGTCATGCAGTATAATAGAAAAGCCAGTTTTTATGCTTTTTATCTCTGCCTTTTACTATATTGAAGAATTTTTTTTGCAGTAATTGAAAGATCTTGCATGGTTTACCGTCGCCTATTCTTCTGTCATCAACTTCCCTTACAGGTGTAATTTCTGCTGCTGTCCCGGTGAGGAATACACCATCTGCTATGTAAAGTTCATCCCTCGTAAATCTTTCTTCTTCAACAGGGATACCGGACTCTTTTGCAAGCTGTATGATTGTTTCACGGGTAATACCGGGTAATATTGATGTAAGCGGTGGAGTTTTAATAACACCATTTTTAACAATAAAAATATTCTCACCGCTGCCCTCTGCAACATAGCCGTCTTGATCAAGAAGTATGGTTTCATCATAACCATTCAGTTTAGCTTCTTTTTTAGCAAGTATAGAGTTCATGTACGCTCCACTTATTTTAGCCTTGCTCATTACAGCATTAACGTTATACCGCGCATAAGAGGATATCCTTGCCCTAATGCCGTTCAGAAGCCCTTCTTCGCCAAGATACGCGCCCCATGGCCATACAGCTATTACGATATGTATTGGATTATCTTCCACGTACAAACCCATATCGCCGTAACCTATAAATGCTATGGGCCTTATATAACCCTCTTTTAACTTGTTCTTCTGTAAAGTTTTTACGATAGCGTCCTTTATCTGCTCCTGCGTGAACGGATAATCCATAAGCATTATATGTGCTGAATCAAAAAATCTTTTTACGTGGCTATCAATTCTAAAAACCGTTGATTTGCCATTAACCGTTTTATAGGCTCTTATACCCTCAAATGGTGCAACTCCATAGTGCAATGAGTGTGTCAACACATGAATCTTTGCATCCTCCCATTTTACAAATTTGCCGTCCATCCAAATATAATCGGTTTTTTGTATCATTGTTTTCCCTTCTATTGCTTAAAAAGTTTTTTGAATACACCTGTCTGATTTTTTTTTGAAAGTTCGTAAGCCCTTATCTCTCTAAGAGCATCAATGTTGCTTGGATTCAGACTATACGCCATTGCAAATTCTTCCATTGCTTTACCCTCATCACCTTTCACCTTGAGTATCCTTCCAAGAAAATAATGCCCCGAATCCTGTTCCTTATTTAATTGCAGCCCTCTTTTTATATAATCGATCGCTTTTGATCTCGCCTGTTCAGAATCTGGATCAAGTTTGAATATAGACCATCCAAGATATGCTATATATTCACCTTCATTGGGATTAAGTTCAACAGCCCATTTAAAATTATCGTGAGCACCTTTCGCATCATTTGTTTTAAGAAGTACCTCTCCTTTCTGAAATTGCAACTCTGCCCTGAGTATTGCATCTGCTTCATTATCATCAGTATTTTTCTTACCCGTTTTCAGGTAATTATCGTATTTGGCATGTTCCTCTTCACTAAACAATGTTTCATAAGCATTTGTAATGATCGTAAATATCTCTGCCGCGATATCTCTTACCTCGGGTGGATATTCATAATAATGATCCGGATGATATTCTTTTGCAAGCATGAAATATGCCTTTTTTATTAAAGCCTTATTTGCCTGTTGATTAACACCAAGACACTCGTAAAAGTTTTTTTCTTTTAAATTTTCGGTTTTGTCTTTCAATTGTTCCAACAGTTTTTTATGCTCCTGCGATAGCTCCTGTTTTGCTTGCATATGTGCCTGATTATTATCGAACATTACATATTCAAGAGCAAAAAATAAAAATATCATGCTTCTTATTTGATTATTTGCAAGGAATGCTGTGATAATTTCTTTAAGCGTTTTGTTTGATGCCAGCTTTGTCAGTATATTTAGCTCTTCCTGTGTTAGTTGAAACAAAGACGGCTCATAGTTATAATGTCCTTTTATACATCTCTTGTTAAGATTTTTATTTATAAAATCCAATATAATATCTTTTGGTAAATAGGTTTTTACACCCTCCAGGACAAGCGGGAATAAAGGTAATGATAAAGATGATAAAAGACTTTCCGGTAAAGTCATTTCTCTAAAATGGAACTTACCCCCTGCCATTGTGAATGTATAAACAAACCTCATTCTGAGTTGTAATTTTAGGGCATCATTAATATTGATGGGCAATAAGCCTCTTTTCTGTAAAACAGCTCCTTGCCGTTCCTTATTCTGTATTACCTCGTTTAAAGAAGTCTCATAATCGGATTGATTTATCAGCCCTGCTTCAAATAAAACCCTGCCAAGTGTTTCTTTCAATATGTTGGACCTGCCGGCTACGAGCATTCCATTCTTAAAGTATAACTCCTTCTTAAACTTACCTATTTCAGCCCTCAGAATACCTTCCAGCCTGTTTACTGAAATATTATAAAATGTTTTTATCAGTAATGGTTCCTCAATATTACCAGAATTACTATAATTCATAATAGCCTTCTATTAGCATAAATCAATAAACTATTGCAAGTTCGTTCAATATTTGTGTAAATAACTTAAATGTTTAAAAAGATATCCGGAACTTTTGTATTTATATGTGTTTTTTTATTTTTTAAAGCGTGCGCAGTGCATGCTCAATCCATACCAACTGTCAGAATTGATGTACTTAACAACATTAGTACGCTTCACATAGAAGGAAATGATCTAATGCTTATAGATACATACAGAAACCTATATATTTACAAAAACAACGGCTATTCCTATATTATCGTATCCGCTACAAATAATGGAATAATGGTAAACAAGAAGATTTACCCAACAAGGCTTGTTACGCTCCTTTTCTCAAAAGGCATTATCCGGATAAACGGAAAACTCTTAAGAGGACATCTTGAGATAGCTGTTTTAACTTCGGATAGGCTTGTTGTGATAAATGAGGTTGATCTCGAAAGTTATGTTGCGGGTATAGTAAACGCTGAGATGCCTCATAATTGGTCTATTGAGGCTTTGAAAGCACAGGCTGTTGTTGCAAGAACTTATGCTATGTGGCAGAAAGAACGGCATTTAAACGATTATTATGATATGTCTGCAAATTTTATGGATCAGGTTTATGACGGTGCAGAATCAGAAGACAAAAAGGGATGGGAAGCCGTAAACTCAACAAAGGGCGAGATTATAACTTATCACGATAAACCCATCCTTGCCATGTATCATGCTATATGCGGCGGTGAAACGGAGAACTCAGAAGATGCTGTTGGTCATGATTATCCATATCTCCGTACTAAAAAGTGCGATTTTTGTAGATTTGCACCTGGGTTTAACTGGAAATACACTATCTCCTTCAATGAGCTTACAAGAAGATTAATAGCTAATGGATACAGGCTTTCAGGTGTTTATGGTTTTGCAGTTTTAAAGAGAAGCAGGACTAAAAGGGTTATGACCGCAAGAATCGTTATTGATCATGGTTACCTTGATCTCGACGGTACAACCTTAAGAAGTATTGTGGGTTACGATAAATTAAGAAGTACATTGTTCTGGTTCAGGATAAAACATGGCGATATTTTATTTAACGGCAGAGGTTTTGGACATGGAGTTGGTATGTGTCAATGGGGTGCGTATGGTATGGCAAAAAAAGGCTATAACTATAAACAGATCATCCATTATTACTATACTGATGTTCATATAAAGAAGTTTTATTAACCTGAAAAGGAAGTTTGTTTGCTCTTCTGCAAATAAAACGGCTTCGTTTTGAACAAGACAAGATATGGTTTACTTAAAACTTGTATTTCCACTGATTGTGATGCATAATTATAGATAAATGAAGGAGGATAATTTATGAATAAAAACTCTTCCAAGGCTTATACGCTTAAAGATGGTTCTAAAATAACTATAAGACCTATGCTTAAATCAGACGGAAACAAACTTTACGATTTTTTTATACATATACCTGAAGAAGATAGAGAGTTTTTAAGGCATGATGTGTCAGACAAAAAACTAATTGACAAGTGGTGCAAAGAACTTGATTATGATAAAGTCTTACCTCTGCTTGCCCTTGATAAAGATGATAAAATAGTCGGCGACGCAAGCCTTCATTCGGAATCGTACGGATGGACAAGACATATCGGTGAAATAAGAATAGTCGTTTCAAGATTGTACAGAGGTAAAGGGCTGGGCTTTGCTCTCTCAAGAGAGATATTCCTTGTTGCACTTGAAAAAAAGCTGTCTAAACTTATTGCAGAGATGGCCGCAGAACAAAAGGGTGCTATTAATGTATTTGAGAAACTTGGTTTTATAAAAGAGGCACAGCTTAAAAATCATATAATAAACCATAAAGGATTTACGCATGATCTTGTTATCATGACCAATGACGTGAAGGAAGCGGTAAAATTAATGGAGCAGTATGAAGTTGAAAAACTTTACCTTAATCCTATGGAAGGATAGGTCTTTTATATATCTAAATTTATAGGCAAGATATCTCTAAAACGTATGGAAGCAACAAAAGATGACAGAATACTCTGGTAAATAATAAATCGGCGGACAGGCGTTTTATCTTTTCTATTGTAGCTAAAGCTGTTACAGACATGTATGGTAAACCAATAACAATATTATTAATATGTGAAATCATTTTTATGCGGAGTGATTATGGATACAAAAAAAATTTATAGAAGATTATCAAGAAGAATAGAAAACATGAATAGTTATGAGAAAACAAGACTATTTGCAATCATTGGAATGAGTATCTTTATTACACTCATACTAATAGGTTTAATCGTTTTTTTCTCTTTGAGAAACCTTAATGTTATTATAGGTGTTGACACTACAGGACTCCTCGGTAACCCTTCTGTACTCATAAATAACCAGTCATCATCAACCATTAAAAATGTAAAAGTCATTATGGACAATCAATACGAGTCATCCATAAAGTCTATAAAACCAAAAGCGTCTGCTGTTGTTTACTTTAACACCTTTACACCATTGCCGCCCAATAATTACATGCCAAAGCAGATCATGATTAAGTCGGGAATCGGTGTTGCAAAAAAAAGTATATCCCCTGAACAATAATGGAGAATAAAGAGCTTTTTGTTGATATAATCCTGCCCGTCCCGATTGATCAAAGCTTTACATATAGAATCGCTCCAAAACAACTGGATAATGAAGAAAACCCTATTATCCCGGGTATGCGCGTACTTGTTCCATTCGGTTCAAGAATGCTTGTTGGGATCATAAGAAAGATTGGCATTGATAAACCTGCGATTGATATAAAACTCATAAATCAGCTCATTGATCATAAACCGAGTGTATCAAAACCGCTTATGTCTGTGCTTGAATGGGCTTCGTCCTATTACATGCATCCGGTTGGTGACGTATTCAAACAGTTCATACCGCATAAAGGGGTAAGGCTTGAGCTTAACAAATTCTACAATATAAGCCGTCTGCCGTATAATTCTTCATCTCTTACAGCAAAAGAACTTGAGGTGCTTGAACATTTAGAAAAGAGAAAACACATATCAAAGAACAGACTTTTAAAAAAATTCGGCATCAACATTATAAATAGACTTGAAAAATTGGGGATCATAGAATCATCTTTTAAAGGGCCTGATAACAAAGAGCCGGGTAATTTCATTCGAGAAAACGAATATACACCTGAAAAATATTTTATTCCAGATGTAATACTTACGGCTAAACAAAACGCTATTATTGAAGCACTGCAAAAGTCTTTCAACAGCGGAATATTTTCCACAAATCTTATAATGGGTATAACTGGAAGCGGTAAAACTGAAATCTATTTAAGGCTCATACACTACGCAATTGAACAGGGCAAAAATGCAATTGTCCTTGTACCCGAGATTGCACTCGCCCCACAAATGTTACAGAGGTTTAAAAGCAGGTTCGGGGAATTGGTAGGAATTATGCATAGCGGGGTACAGCAAAAGGAACTCATTGAAAGCCAACAAAAAATTCTATCCGGGCGTATAAGGATTGTCATAGGCGTAAGGTCTGCGGTTTTTGCTCCTATAAAAAATGTGGGCGTTATTATTGTAGATGAAGAACATTCAAGCACATACAAACAGGAAGACAGGTTTAAGTATAACGCTCGTGACGTTGCAATAATGCGCGGAAAATTAGAACAGGCCATTGTTGTACTCGGCAGTGCAACACCTTCTATGGAATCATATTATAACGCTGTTACAGGCAAATACAGACTTTATAAATTAACCAAACGAATAAATGAGCTTCCAATGCCAGAAATACATGTCATAGATCTCAAGAGAGAACACCCGCACAGGATAGGAAATGAACTCTTGGCAAAACCTGTTATGGATGCCCTTTCGGATACTATTTCAAAAGGCAAACAAGCCATCATAATGCTTAACAAAAGAGGTTTTTCTTCAAGCCTTGTATGCGATGATTGCGGTCATACCGAACATTGTCCCGATTGTGAGCTTTCACTAACTTATCACAAAACGGTAAACAAGCTGAAATGTCATTACTGTGGATATGAAACTAATGCGACAGGAAAATGCCCCTCATGCGGTTCTGTTAATCTCAAACCGGTCGGCACCGGCACCCAAAGAATCGAGGAGGAATTGAAACATTTATTTAAAGATGTCCCGCTTGTAAGGCTGGATCGTGATACAACAGTCAAGCCCGGCTCACACGAACAGATACTTAATACATTTGGCAGCGGAGAAGCAATAATTATGCTAGGGACACAAATGGTTTCAAAAGGTTTTGATTTTCCAAAGGTAGATCTTGTGTGCCTGCCTTTACTTGACATCGGTCTTAACCTTCCCGATTTTAGAAGTGCTGAACACGTTTTTAATATTATAACCCAGTCGGCAGGAAGGGCCGGAAGGCTAACCTCTGGTGCAAAGGTTTATATTCAAACATACAATCCAGAATATTATGCAATAAAATATGCCGTTAATTATGATACTCAGACATTCTATGAGAGGGAATTAAAATATAGAAAGGAGCTTGATTATCCGCCGTTCTCAAGGCTCGTATTGCTGTTATTCAAGCATAAAAAGCTTGAGAAGCTTGAGAATGCGATGTCCAAAGTTACAGAGGAACTTAAAGCATTCAATAATCGGTTAACCGTTTTAGGGCCTGCACCTGCACCACTCATTCGTGTGAAAGGATTTTATATTTATAATGTGCTTCTAAAAGCACATTCCTCAAAAACCATGTTAGATGTGCTTCATACGTTGAACAAGAATCTTAAAAGAACAATCGGTGATATTATAACCACCTTTGATGTGGACCCTCAGCACTTTCTATAAATGCCCAAAATGCAATACAGTTATTTTTGATTTCTTTATATCGAGCTTGTGATATTATTAATGCATGGATTCTATGGAAGGCATATGATTGGAATTGGAATAAATACAGGTACGTCGGCGGATGCAATTGATATCGCAATGATAAAGTTCGACATGGCATTACCTTACCCTGGAATAAAACCTCTGTGGTCAGGCACATACCCCTATCCGGCAGCATTAAAACGATTGTTTTTAGAACTGGTTGATCATACAAATACGTTTACACCATCAACATGGTTTGCCATGGCAGGGCAATTTGATTTTGGACTTGGTATGGCATTCTCCGATGCATTATTAAAAGCGATCAACTCATCGGGCATCAAAAAATCCGGTATAGCATTCATAGGATCTCATGGTCAGACAGTATGGCATTCACCGAAACCTCAAAAAATCCATACGGACAAACAATTCTCCACGGGTTCAACAATCCAGCTCGGCAGCCCTTCCGTTATGGCAGTGAGGACAGGCATACCCGTTGTAGCCCATTTCAGGGACAAGGACGTTGCCCTTAGAGGTCAGGGAGCGCCTCTTGCACCCGTTCTGCACTTTGAGCTTTTCAGACAATATGCACCGGCGGTTGTCCTTAACATAGGCGGTATTTCAAATATAACGGCAATACCTTCACATTCAAATTTTTATACAGTGCACGGCTTTGATACCGGACCCGGCAACAGGCTCATTGATATTGCAGTCGAGGCTTACACGAACGGCAGGAAGACTTTTGACACAAACGGAAGATTTGCAGCCAAAGGCATTGTTAATGCGGACATGCTTGAGCGGCTAATGCACGATCGGTTTGTCAAAAAACATCCGCCGAAGAGCACAGGCAGAGATCTTTACAATAAAACGTATATTACAATGCTTGATATTCCTCTCGATGACATTGATACTATTGCTACACTAACAGCCTTTACAGCACACTCCATTATGTATAACATAAAACATTTTGCAGGGCATAAAATCAAGAATATTATTATATGCGGCGGTGGTGCCAATAACCTTACAATAATAAGACATCTGTCAGGACTGATGCACGGTGTGAGTATTAAAACAGTAGAGGAATTCGGCTATAAACCTTATGTGATAGAGCCAATGCTGTTTGCATACCTCGGGTATCTCGGATTCAATAAAATACCCGTGAGCCTTAAAAACATAACAGGATCATTATCCGCATTTGTGCCCGGCGGGATATATTATCCATAAGTACAATTCGGGTTTTTGCATCTTTTGTGTTAAATCGTGGATCATACCACAACGTATGAATGTCCAGTTGGAGAACTGTGAGTCTCATATACTTGCCGGTAATACTCCAAAACCTTCTTTTCTTGACGCTTCTCTCATCCTGATATCAAAACATACAAAATGGTGCCCTTTCGGTTTCTTATCAGCCCACACTATAGCAGCAGCGAGCTGCAAAGCATCCGCAGCTCGCAACGGATGACTCATAAGCAGGCGTATCGCTATGTCCCTGATATCCTCACATGGCTCTATTTCGGTCCATACGCCGGACAGGGAAACAAGTATTTCCCTAAGATCCTCGTTTTCTTCAGGTTTTAAAATGCCATCTCGTTGTAAACGGGAAAACGCAGAATGGCACTCTACGGTACTTCCCCACCATACAATAATGGCATTGTCTTCTTTAGCAATATCCTCAACGGTTTTGGTCCTCGGTTCTGTTATGCATAATGGAATAATTGCTGAAGAATCCCAGAACTTCATCTGCCTTCCTCGCGTTCTCTTAAAAGATTTACAAGTGCGTGTCCTTTTATATCTTTCGGCCTTTGCATTTTCCAGAAATCTTCCGTCAATGTCCCTGAACCAATACGGGCAACCCCTGCTTTTTCCAGCATCAACATATGTAAAGGTATCTTGCTTTCATCTCTTCCTAACGGGACTATCTTGGCAATTGGCATGCCCCTGTCGGTTACAATAACTTCTTCACCGGCTTTAACTTTTAACAAGTATTCGCTCAGAGATGCCTTCAATTTGGAGACTGCAGCGCTTTTCATTATATTTAACCTCTTTATCCCTTTTGATATGACTAATATAGTCTAATCTATCGGATCTGTCAAGCTTTACCGGGAACCCGTTTGATAGAGATAGCTGTGATCAAGGTATTATTTATTTTTTCATCCGGCTGCGGTGTATACCGCTGCCATGCCTTCAGATCATCTAGTTTTTGTTGCGCCCTGTATACGGACCCGGATAAAATAAAGGCATTAAAATCGATTTATAAAAGCCGCGATATCCGGACGGACGAAATATTAAGAAACGTTTGACAGTTCTATCTCATCGGCATATTGTAGTTTCCATTCGTTACTTCACAGTTATAAGGGCTTTCTATTTGTATATTTGAGCCTGATGAACAGGCTGAAGATAAAGAGGAGGATATATGAAAGTAACCATTAAAACATTTCCTGTTTTTACATTTCTGTTGCTTATGTTTTTAGCAGGGTGCAGCGGAACAAATGGAAAACAAGGTCCTGCCGGACCTACCATGCCGGTAATACAGAGTCTATCTATTGTAGGATTACCTGTAATACCGGGTAACAATGTTACAACAACTGTCATTGCCCAGAGCGCACAGGAGCTTGCATTGACCTACACGTGGACAGTATCTCCATCAAGTGAATGGAAAATAATAAATGGTGGGAATAGTCAAACAGCAACAATACAAGCACTAGGTGGATATGATGTTACAGGAACCGCTATCATAGAGGTGTCAGACAGTAACGGTATGTATGCAATGGGGGTAATTGCTTTAAGCACTCAGGGGGATACTGCACCGGTGATAAATAGTATAACAGCGTCACCAAATCCCGTATTACCGAACGGCGTTATAACAGCAGTCGTCAACACCTATGATGCAGAAGGGAATAGTTTGAAATATACATGGGGGGCTTCTTCAGGATGGGCAATAACCGGTTATGGAACAACTGCTACTGTAGCAGCACCGTCAACATACAACACCGGTGGATATGTAACCGTAACCGTAAGTGATAATTATGGATACGCAGTAACCGGTACAATAGGTGTAAGCACCTCAGACATAATACCTTCAACACCTACAAATCTCACAGCATTGTCAAGGACATCAAGCATTCTGCTTACATGGAATGCTTCAACAGGGGCTGCAAGTTATAATATTTATGAATCAGCGGTTTCCGGCGGACCATATACAGCGGTAGGAACAACCACAACAACAGCCTATACGGTAACCGGTATAACAATCAGCACACCTTACTACTTTGTTGTTACCGCACTGAACAATGCCGCAGAAAGTGGATATTCAAACCAAGTAAAGGGGAGTAAGCTTATCTCAGCAACGTATGCTTTAGGCACCAGTCCCTATGGTATATCGATAGACGCTTCCGGCAATATATGGGTTGCGAATTCTGGCAGTAGTACTGTAACCAAATTAAGCCCTACAGGCGCTACAATCACCACGGTTACCGTAGGCTCCTATCCCTATGATATGGCGATAGACGCATCCGGCAATGTCTGGGTTACGAATTATGGCAGTAATAATGTAACCGAATTAAGCCCTGCCGGCGCTACAATCACCACGTATGCTGTAGGCACCGCTCCAATTGGTATAGCAATAGACGCATCAGGCAATGTCTGGGTTGCGAATTATGGCAGTAATAATGTAACCGAATTAAGCCCTGCCGGCGCTACAATCACCACGGTTACCGTAGGCTCCTATCCCCGTGGTATAGCGATAGACGCATCAGGCAATGTCTGGGTTGTGAACTCTGGTAGTAGTACTGTAACCGCATTAAGCCCTACTGGCGCTACAATCACCACGGTTACCGTAGGCTCCTATCCCCGTGGTATAGCGATAGACGCATCAGGCAATGTCTGGGTTGCGAATTATGGCAGTAGTACTTTAACCGCATTAAGCCCTACTGGCGATACCATAGGCACGTATGCTGTAGGCACCGTTCCCATTGGTATAGCAATAGACGCATCAGGCAATGTCTGGGTTGCGAATTATGGCAGTAATAATGTAACCGAATTAAGCCCTGCCGGTGCTACCATAGGCACCTATGCTGTAGGCACCTTTCCCATTGGTATAGCGATAGACGCATCAGGCAATGTCTGGGTTACGAATTCTGTTAGTGATAGTGTAACCGAATCAATGGGTATTACAAAAGGGCCTCAATACTTCCCATACACAGGTCCTCAATTCCCGGGCGGAGGAAACTTTTAGGTTTAAGCTAAGAAGTGATTGAGTTATAAAATAAGGGCGGGTTTTCCCCGCCCTTATTTTATAAGCAATCCAGCTATTCCAACTATTTGGTTGTTGCAATAGGCAATCGTCTTGAACATGTCCAGCAGAAACATGAGCATCCTTTTTTATTATTACTCAGGCAGATTTCATAAGCAGCTTCGTATGTGTTATGGACTCTTACACTGCATCGGCAAACTTGGGTACCGCATAGAATTACAATTATTTTATATCATTATTTCTTGCAGTATGCTATTATTAAATAAAACTATCGGTTAAAGTGTATACACAGGGAATTTATACGGTAAGGATAAAGAGAATATATGATAAACCCTCAGAGACAGACGGGTTCCGGATACTCGTTGACAGATTGTGGCCGAGGGGAATGAGCAAAAAGGATGCAAAGGTTGGACTGTGGTTAAAGGAGATTGCACCTGGGGACAATTTAAGAAAATGGTTTGGCCATGACCCTGAAAAATGGTATGAGTTCAAGCGCAGGTATTTTAAGGAGCTGGATTCCCTGACCGAAAAACAAGACCTTCTCAACGTTATTATAGAGTATTCACGAAAAGGTGCTGTTACGCTGCTATATGCAGCAAAGGACGAGGACCATAATAATGCCGTTGCAATTATGGAATACCTGCACACAAAATATGAGATTTAATATTTCTTTCCAGGATAATCTAAATCCGTCTTTTCATGATGATACGATGATTGAATGAAAACAGATATAGTAGGGTCTCACGATTCAAGGTACAGGTTGTTCTTTCTTCCGGCTGGTGCCGCAGTCGCCGGTATCCTGGCCGGGCTAGTCTCTTACAACAATATCTAATTGTTTGAAAAACAAAATGGGCTGTGCAGGGATCGAACCTGCGACCCGCTGATTAAGAGTCAGCTGCTCTACCAACTGAGCTAACAGCCCAAGATTTGATAATAAATAATAGATAGCATGTAATAGTCAAGTAATTACTTTTAGGATACGGGTAAGCTGAGCAATTCAATTATCTCTTTTCTTGACAGACTTTTTGCGATACCTGTATCGTCACTTTCAACAACGCTGTTCATCAGCTCTGCCTTTTTGTTTATAATGTTATTAATCTTTTCCTCAAGAGTGCCTCTTGTTATGAGTTTAAACACCTGCACGCTGTTTTTTTGGCCTATCCTGTGAAGCCTGTCTGTTGCCTGATTTTCCCTCGCTGCATTCCACCATCTATCATAATGTATCACAATAGATGCTGCCGTTAGATCTATGCCGATACCGCCAGCGAGAAGGCTGCCTACAAACACTGTGTATCTTGGATCTTCCTGGAATTTTTTTATCACATTAGAGCGATTTCTGGTTGAACCTCTCAGTGAAACAAAAGAAACTCTTTTCTTTGACAGCCAGCGTTCTATTATATCAAGCATCTCAAGATATTGGCTAAACACTGCAATCTTTTTACCAGAATCCAATGCTTCTTCCATGATTTCTTTAAATAACTCGAATTTGCCTGATGTGGCTGGTATTGCTTGATCGTCTATTATAAGATTCGGATGGTCACATAACCTTTTGAGCTTTGTAATGAGTGCAAATATATGCATATAATCAACAGGTTTTGTTTCGTCTTGCAGATTTTTTATAATTTTGCTGCCCTGCGCATCAATAAATCCCTTGTATATAGCTACCTGATGGGGTGTGAGTGTGCAATATCTTAAATCCTCCACTTTTGGCGGCAGTTCTTTCAGTACTGTTTCTTTTAATCTTCTTAATTTGAATGGATGTATGATCTTTTTAAGTAATTCTTTTTTATCTTGATTCCCGTCTTTTGTTATTGGTGTATCATATTCTTTAATAAACCCTTCAATAGAGCCGAGATATCCAGGTAAGAGGAAATCGAATATAGACCATAGCTCGGACAGTCTATTTTCTATAGGTGTTCCTGTCAACGCGAGTTTATGTCTTGCATTAAAAGATTTTACGGACTTAAAGGTTTTTGTTTGATGGTTTTTTATCTTTTGCGCCTCATCAAGAATAACATATTGCCATTCCGGCTTTGATAATTTTTCGATATCGTTTATCATTACCGTATATGTTGTCAGCAATATGTCGTATGACGAATCGGCAGTAATAACTCTGTTTTTTCCGTAATATTTGTTTATCCTTATCCATGGGAGGTATTTCTGCAATTTATTTTCCCAGTGATCAATAACAGATGTCGGAGATATGATAATGCTTGGAAGTGTGGATCCAGCCTTGTATAAGGCGGCAAGCAGTGCCATTGCCTGGTGAGTTTTACCGAGTCCCATTTCATCGGCAAGCACGCCGTTTAAATTGTTTTTATATAAAAACCACAACCAGTTATAACCCGCCATTTGATACGACCTTAGCTCCCCAATCATACCGATATCTTTTTCTTCAGGGGCAGGAGATGGCTCTGAAATGCGGTTTAGTTCATAATAGAATTTATTAAGCGGCTCGGGTTCTTCTATATCTGTTTTATCCATTTCTGTTTTAAGCCTTATATAGTCAAGCCTTGATAACTTGATTCTCCCGTCATCCGTCATATTACCCTTTTTTGTGAAGCCTGTTAAGATATCATCAGAGAAGTATAGCCAGTCGTCTTTATACCTGACAAAGCCGTTTTTGTCTTTTTGTTTAAGGATTTCTCCGAGGCTTAAATTTATTCCGGAAACTTCATAGTACGGAGAAAGGTATATCCAGTCTGATGCATCTTCTACCCGTAATCTTGAAAGCTTTGATCCTGTTAATATACGGCTTTTTTTTACCTGTTCCGAAGGCTTGAATCGTTTTTCCTGTTCAAGAGAGATAATGTTATACCTAAAGAAGTTTATTATCTCTTCACCCTCATATATAAGAGGCTGTTCACCTTTAAAGTAAGGCATAAGTGTATCCGGAAGTCCCTGTATCCTGATAAAGGAATTATTATACCAGAACCATTTATCATTTATGATATGAGATTTTACCTGATCGGCATTCAATATGATTTCATTATGGTCCGACATAATACGATAAACCGGTGTTAGAATAAGTCTGTTGCCGCTATCAAAGTCGGCAAGCAATTCATAACGAATGGGTTTATCGGTGAATGTTACACTTGATGCACGCTCGGATATGTTTATGTCCGGAGACAGGCATAATTGCCGCAGTAAATCCGGTGATTCATGTGGTGGAACAGTAAGTCTTGCCGTTCTGCCGCTTGATTTATCCTGAAGTGTTATTTCGATAGAAGGACCGTCATTAAGAAGATCAACGGAAAGACTAATCTGATCCAATAATGAGAACCATGATACAAATATACTATAACCGGGATTTTTTGATATATCCCTCATAACGGATAACGAGGGTAATGATTTTTTGTTTTGCTTATATAAATCCTCCCTCTTGTGTATCCATACAAGCAATGCAGCAACCTCATGTTTACATATCCATCCCCATTCGCTTGAATATGAGCATGTACATTTCATGGTAGTAATCTTATCGCTGTTCTGAAATATGTTTACCTCGTACGGCTTCTTGTTGTGACCGCGCACTATTGCCGATAAGACATTTTCCTTGATGTTAATGGACAGGACATTATTATTATGAAAGTATGAAAGCCCCTTTTGCCATATTTCATGTGTAACCATATCCCTGATATGTCCATAATTTACGGTTTTTAAATCAGCATTTATCATATCAAATTATTCATTTTATCAAGAAATAAACAGATGTCAAATATGGGTGTTGATTTTTATATACTTTCCTCTTATCCATATTAAACATATCCTCCGGCAAGCCTTTGTATTTGTCTTAGCTTTATTCGGAGTCAGAAAGTTTAAAAATGGCTGGACTTTGTACTGCATCCGATTTACAATGGATTCAAGATTATTTATAACTGCCCGGCATAAAAGCATAATTTTCAGGTACGTTAAAGGAGGAATACAATGGAGTTTCTAAACACAATAATTATAAAACCATTTGTTGCGTGGTATCACACGGTCGTGAGCTATATACCGAATATCATGACGATGCTGTTTGTAATTGTAATAGGGTTTATACTTGCATGGCTTTTGAAGAGGATGACAAGATTTTTATTTAAGCTTATAAAATTTAATGAACTCGGAGAAAAAGCAGGGCTTTCCGTGATATTCAACGATAATTCCTTAAGTGTTATTGGAGAGAGATTCGTATATTGGTTTATAGTGTTTGTTTTCCTTATGCTCGGACTCAGTGCTCTGAAACTTACACCAATAGATCATCTTATAACTAGCTTTTTTCTTTATCTCCCAAAATTAATTGCAGCAATTATTATATTTATAGCAGGCTACTTATTAGGAGATTTTCTTGATCGCATTATGGTCCTTGCGGCAGTTGGCTCCCATCTTCCTCATGCAAAAGCAATAGGCAGATTAACGAAGCTTGCTATTGTAATATTCTTTATCTTTATTTCACTTGATCTGCTTGAGATAGGAAAGAATGTAATCGTTGCGGCATTTTCTATAATTTTTGGAGGCGCTGTGCTGGGACTTGCAATCGCATTCGGTTTTGGTGCAAAGGACCTTGTAAAAGAATGGCTTGAAAAAATGGTAAAGGATTCCAGAAATGATAAAGATGATGGGATATCACACCTGTGAGCATTAGCCCAAAAATCGCATTCCTGGGTTAGTGAACAAATACGATCATTTTCCTCTATCCTCGTCCTTACCCATTGTCTCTATGTAATGCCTTTTGTAGATATATCTACCAAGTGGATTGTCAAAGCTTGTCCAGTTTCCATCATTATTCGTTTCATTCTTGATATGAGCGCGCATACTTGCGATCTTCGCATCCATATCCTCCGCATAATGCAGTATTATTGCTTCCATTAATTTGGGTCTCTTAGGAGATCCAAATTCATACTCACCGTGATGGCTTAGTATACTGTGCTTTAAAAGCATAGCAAGCTCCAAAGGAAAATCCTTTATTTCGGATATAAGTTTATCAACAATCACGGTACCAATAACAATATGCCCTATAAGCCTTCCTTCATCCGTGTACTCTGTTGCAAATTCACCTCCGAGTTCTTTTATTTTACCTATATCATGAAACATAGCCGCTGTAAGAAGCAGGGACCTGTCAATGCCTTCGTATATGCTAACGATCATATCCACAAGTTTTACAACATTAAGTGTGTGCTCAAGTAAACCTCCTGCATAAGCATGATGTATGCTCTTTGCGGCACTTGATGCTTTGAATAAATTAATCATATCTTCTTTCGAAAAAAACAACTCCGTGAGTGATTTCAAATGCGGATTGTCCATCGTAGCCATAAGCATCTTTAATTCGTAAAACATCTCATCGGATGAACGTAGAGATCTCATTACATAATCGGAGAGTTCTACAAGTGATTTATCGATCCATCTGATCTCGTCAACTGATACCTGCAGTTTACCTTTATAATTATTTACCCTTCCCCTCACCTGTATTACGTCATTAGTGCTTATTGTAGAATCTATCTCTTTTGCATTATCCCACACCCTTGCCTCTACATCACCCGATTTGTCTCCCAATACAATTGTAAGATAATCTTTACCAGTCTTTCCTGTACCAAGATTCTTATCCTTAATAAGAAAGGTGCTGTCAACTATCATTCCTTCTTTTAAATCTGTAACCATACTTTTTTTCATATATCTACCCTTCCTGCGTCTTTAACGCATTTTCTGCTTTTTCTCTTATGTATAAAACAGGATACACGATAGTTGCAAATGATATAAGATACATAAAGCTTATCCAGATGTAATCATAAAATGTAAGACCTGCTGGAAATACAAATTCCTTCATAACCCTGTATGTGGGTATTGACTGTATAAGAAGCACAATCCCCGTAATTCCTAGGCTTACAATCATAAACAACAATCCGCCGAACCCCATTGCAATGTCGGCAACATTTTCATAATGGTATTTCGGGTAGATTGCACCAAAACTAACACCAAGATTTGCAATCGCTGCCGTCAACAACATCATCGTAAAGATCGACAGATACATAATGTACCAGAAAACACCGAGCACATGGTTTGTAAAATAAACAATGCCGAATGCAACAATCAAAAGTGGTACAAGGTTATAAAGAATCTTTGCTCTTAACAGTTCGGAAAGTTCATTCGGGGAAACCTTTATCAACCACATAGCCCGTCCCTCAAGGCTGACAGCGGAGAACGCAAACCTTGCAGATATAGCAGTAATAACAAATGCAGCGAGTCCAAGATTAAAGAATGCAACTGCATTTTTTATATACAGGGTCGGGAAAGGTATGCCGTTTAGAGGCAGCACTGTAAAATTGTAAACATAAACAAGTACAAGCGCACCAAGCAAAAGCAGCTGTGACCACTGAGATGCATCTCTGAAAAACCCAAGGACATCCTTTTTGATTATCGCATTTACAAATATATTCTTCTTCCCGATTATTTTGTTGAATGATCTGTAAAATATGCCTTTCCTTTTTAGCCTGGCAGTTTTAGATTCTTGAGCCTTTGTAAATCCCTTCATATAAAAAAGGTATGCCGAGAATACACCTATGCTGACACCCGCAAAGGCTGTTGTGATAAGTGGCAGTAGTGACTTTAAGGCATCATTATATTTATATGAAAGCATAGATAAGAGTGTCATACTTAGCCATGTACTCGGTAAAAGCATTGATTGCGATGAGCGGAGTGCTGCTAAATAGCCTATTACATTCTCAAATTTCTGCGGATTTAAAAACTGTTCCGGCCTTGCGATTCTAAAACCTATGTACATGGATATAAACACCACAATAGAAATAAACAGCATAAACTCTCTAAAACGTCTTGCGGGTAATATGTATGTAATAATCATTGTGAATATAATACCCAAGGTTGACGCAACAAAGGTAAGGGATGCGAGTGCTACAATCATACCAATATAATAATAAATATTCCCTCCAATTACTGTACCATAAGCAATATAAATGGGTGCACCGAATAAAAGAACCATCCATGAACTCTTAATAGTTGTTTGTACAAGTCTTGCATAAAAAAACTCCTCAAGGGTTATAGGGATACTGATAAGAAGAGAAAGATCATCTGAAACATAATAAGTTGATATGGCGGTAATTATATTACTGAAAATCAGCATGGCAAAAAATATAAGGTTGACCATGTAAAGCATCTTTCCTATAAGTAATTGACCTATCAGTTCTGTCTTTGAGAAGTACACAAGCATTGTTGAAAAAAAGAGATACTCACCCACAAAAAAACTCATCGCCAGTAAGAACATACCAATGATTTTTATTCTATTTTTATTATCTTTTAAAGAGGTGAATCTTTTGAATGATAAGAGTGCAGGTTGGATGGCTCGCATTTATAGATCAAGCTCCTCAACAAGGTTTTCATGAGTGAGCTTTAAGAAAACGGTTTCAAGTGAACCGCCTTTTACGTTTGCCTGCTCCTTTAGCTCCTGAACAGTACCAAGCGCTATGATCCTGCCCCCATCTATGATCCCAACCCTGTCTGAAAGCTGTTCTGCTATGAACAGATCGTGGGTTGACATGAGTATAGTCTTGCCTTTCTTCTTTATACTTTTAAATATGGCTTTTAACAGTGCCATTCCGCGGGGATCAAGTCCAACCATGGGCTCATCCACTATGATATACTTTGGATTGTGAATCATTGCTGATGCAAATACAAGTCTCTGTTTCATCCCGTGCGAATACCCTTCTATGAGTTCATCCTTAAAGTTATCTATTGAAAACAACTTTAGTAATTCCTGTGCGTACTCCTCTACGTCAAAACCGTCGAGATTATACATATTGGCAACAAAAAGCATGTATTCATAACCGGTAAGTTTTTCATAAACGAATGGTCTGTCCGGGATGTAGCCAATGAGCTTTTTTGCACCGACAGGCTGTTTCATGATACTGTGTCCATCGATATGGATATCGCCTGATGCAGGATTTAAAAGTCCTACTATCATTTTCATAAGTGTTGTTTTACCTGCACCATTAGGACCAAGCAGTGAAAACAATTCGCCATCCTTTATAACAAGGCTTACATCATCAACAGCTTTAATATTCGTAAAATTTTTTGTTATATTATCTATCTTGATCATATTGTTCAATGCTGACATACCGGACAGTAAACCGTGCGTCTCCCTGCAAATCTTATTTTTACAATGCCTGTAGAACATACAGGACAGTCAACCCTATTTTCAAGTGATAGAAATCGCCTGTCTTCTCTTCCGTACGCCACTGTCTTTTTTATTGCATCTTCAAGTACTTTTACAATCATTTGATAAAGCCTTTCTGATTCATCTTTTTTCAGCGAGCCGGTATCCCGCATGGGAAGTACGCCTGCTTTAAATAGTATCTCATCCGCATAAACAGAACCTATGCCCGCTATAATAGACTGATCCATTAGAAACCGTTTCATCTTCGTCTTCTTTTTCAATAATGAATCTTTCAGATATGTCAGAGTAAATCGATCCTTTTCTGCAACGGGATCATACCCAAGCACGGCAAGTTCCTCAATTTGCTTGTTAAACCATATTGATGCCCATTTAAAAATGTATAAATTCTTTCCTGTATTAAAACCAAATTCTGCACATATTGATGATAAACCACGCGTTGAATCGGCAATAGCCATTTCACCAAATAAGCCAAAATGCAATACAAAGGTTTTATTCCCTGAAAATTTAAATATTAAATATTTACCCCTTCTATCAATCCGATCAAGCGATTTCTCTAAAAAATCTTTTTCCGATCCATTATGCTTAATAATACCCTTTTTGACAATATTTATATGCTGTAAACGCTTTTCTTTAAAGTTTCTTTCCATTGCTATGCGTCTCACTTCGACCTCTGGTAATTCCGGCATGCTCAATCCATTCCATTTGTTATGTTCATAACATCTTCGGGGGTATTCACATTGAGCAGCTTACTTTTATTCTGTTCTACTTTTAAAAGTCTTGATACCCTTACAAGTGCATCAAGATATGATTCACGGTTTCGAGCCGGTCCTATGAACATGAATACGATCTTTACAGGCTCGGTAGTTTTGTCATACTCGATACCATCCTTATCTATACCAATCACAAGCAAGGTATTATCGATCTTATCGGATATAATATGCGGCAGTGCAATACCGCTGCCTATGGATGTCGACATAACACTCTCGCGCTCTATGAATTTGTTAAATAAAATATCCCTTTCTTCAAAAGGATCTATTTTTACAAGCATATCTATAAGACGCAAAAGTACAGGATCTCTTTTTTTTATATCAAATCCTATTTGTATAAGTCTTTTATCTGCAATATTCGAAAGTTTTATAGTCATACATGCATTGATTTAATTAATATAGTAACTACAGCATCTTTATTAAGTCTTGAACTGCCTGAAAGGCTACCATGCTTATAGCCGTACAACCTTATAACATCTTCTGAAAGTACGGCAAGTGCTTCATGTTTTATGCCTACATTCTCCAGGTGTTCTTTTATACCGATCTCATTAAGCCAATTTTTAATCTTAAGGATAGCGGCTTCTGCCTTTTCTTCCATGGTACCTGTATAATCAAAAAGCCTTTCTCCAAGTTTTGCAATCCTTTCCGGTCTCACGTCAAGCATAAACTCAAGATACGGCACAAGTATAATGCCGAGTCCCCTGCCGTGACTGATGTCATACCATCCACTCAATACATGCTCAATTTGATGGATTGGGAAACTTCCTCCCCGTCCTGCTGACGGTATGCCTGATAGCGCAAGACTGCTTGCCCAGCTTAAATATGATCTTGCTTCAATATCATCGGGATAAGCAATTGCCTTTATAGTATATTCAATAACAATCTGTAAGAGCCCCTCTGTCATTCGATCGGAGACATCCGATGTATTATTACCAGTTATATAGGTCTCAAGCAAATGGCATAATATATCGGTTCCGCTATCTGCCGTTGTCTTGCTGTTAGTGCTAACGGTTAGCTCCGGATCGATCACTGAACAAACAGGGGTAAGTATCTCATGTTCGAGTACTGCCTTCTCGTGCGTATCCCATTTTGTTATAACTGCTGTTCCGTTCAGTTCCGAGCCTGTAGCAGCTATTGTAGGTATGGTAATAACCGGCAGTGCATTGCTAATTCTATCGGGTTCTTTATCCCAGCTTCTTATATAATTCCATACAGAACCCTTGCTTACAGAAACAAGGGCAATGCCTTTGGATGCGTCCATAACAGAACCGCCGCCGAGTGCTATTATAAAGTCACAGCCTTCTTTCTCAGCCATCATTGCGCCCTGGTCAACCGAATCAACCCTTGGGTTCGGTTCAATTTTGTCATAAACAACCGCTTGAATATCTTCTTTATCAAGCATAAGAAGCAATTTATCGGTTAAGCCAAGCCTTTTCATCGCAGACCTGCCCGTTACAAGCAAAGCCCTATCGCCGAATCCTCTTGCCCTCTTAGCTGCGTTTTGAAATTCACCGGTGCCGAAATAAACCTTTGTTTTTCTATACCAGTAAAAACTATCCATAATAGACCAATTTAGTGCAGTTTTTTGCCTATTACAACAATTATTTGGAAATGACGCTTAATGTGTGAATGGAGCCTCTCTTTTTTCACTGTTTCGGGATAATCAAAAGATTTCATCGGCGTTTACATCCGGGGTAAAGCGTCTATGCTGTCATTCCCGCGAAAGCGGGTACCCAGAGAATGTATGCCCGCGTACTCTGGTATAACGGATACCCCGACGCTTGCGTTGTGTAGCTTCATTGTTTATTCTATGTTTAGCAAACTACCACAGCCGGATACATCGGGTTTCACATCAAACTAATGTAAATAATAAACAAACCCTACTCCCATATAAAGTCCACCAAGATTTAAAGAAGCACCTTGTTTGTTTATATTGGAGATATCTCCCCATGAGAGCCGCGCTAATCCGGAGATTGCAAAACTTGAGGAAAATAAATAGTTAACACCTAATTGAGCGGACACATTATATGTGAAATAGTTAAGATTCTCCTCCGATGTACTTACAGAGGCATAATCCAAATGCTTCATGAGGTAATAGACTCCGATACCGGGTCCTAAATGAATATCAAAATTATTAATAAGTATGTGATACTCCGGCGCAATCAAGCCTGACAGTATAACCATTCTATATGTACCATTGCTGTTATTAAATACAAAATTCGATTTTGCATATCCAAATCCGCCGGACAGATCAACACCGAGGCTATGAGAAAATTTCCTCGTATAGTCAACAAAGGCTCCGTAAGGATTTAAAGCCACTTTATTTATACCATAGGTACTATGCAGACTATCAAGATACGAGCTATCAAAAATGTTTTGATAAGCAGCCGTTATCCCGATATATTGCTTGCTCTCCTCAAGTGCATAAGCAGGCGGTGAGCCGGCCTGGAATACGACATAATGCTCAGGCCAACCGACATTGCCTGCTCTATCAATGGTTGCAATGGTAATTTGATTTGCTGTTTTTATATTGATGGGTACTTTTTGATCAAAACTACCGCTCGCATTTGTTGTTCCGGAAATCTTACCAAAGCTGCCATTTATTGTAACAACCGTATCGGGCTCTGTAGAACCCGTTATATGCTCTACACTATAGCCTGTCATAACAATACTCTTGCCCATTTTCGGGGCTGAAGGAATAATGGAATCCTGAAATATATTGGCTATTCCCGGATCGAGATCCGTATTTAATGCATAAACCTGTAACTGGTTCAGTTTATTTGGTGCCAACGGCACTTCAGCATCAAACTGACCGGTTTTTCCATCAGCCATTGCCCACATGTCGGACTCTGCACCATAGATCCTGATTATACTCCCGGGTATCGAATAACCAGAGACTTCTATTACAGGAGCATTTGTGTATTCTATCATTGGATTTAGAACAACATGCCCGATTACACCATGAGCAGCCAATAATTTTTCATATTCAAGCTCCGCAGGGGTTAGGTTTTTCATTTTTGCCTGAGCCAAGTTAAAGTTAAATTTCTGGCTTTTATTTTCATTCGCTTTGTTCATCAGGGTAATTTCTTTTGCCTCGTTAGAAAGCTGTGTGGACAGTTTTAACAGCAGATTACCTTCATCTATAGAATTTGCAGCGATCTGTTGTCTGCCTCTTATAAGAAGTCTGTGCGCATTTGAAATCTCTTCTTTTGCATATTTTAATGCACCCACAGATACTGCATCATTGTATGCGACTGTTGCATTTTTTAAAACAGGATTGGAACCCATATTTAATGCCGAATGCTGACAGGATGATAGGAAGGTCGCGATCACAGTTATTAATCCTAATAATGCGGTAGTGTAGTAGCGGTTGGTTTTAAACCTATTCCTACTCCTGCTCAAACCTGCGTTCCACTTAAAATATTTTAATTCCTTTTTTTCCATTATCACCGTGCCCCCTGTAAGCATATATTATGTAAGCATATATACAAACGATTTACATTATTTTTTATATTTTTTGTTTGCACACTATTTCCTTACTACAAAAGTATCTGCAAGTACATCACCTATGCGCAGGCCATTAATGTCCGTGTAAAGGAAATATACTTCTACTGCTATTACAGTCAAGCCAAATGATATAAATAAAAATAATCCTATCACAGGTATAATAAACATAAATACTGCAAAGCCGAAAGGTATATTCCTCAGGACGGATTTATGGATTGAGCATTGAGCAGATGTATCCTGAATTACAACCTTTGTGCCTACCAATAGTTTACCAATGGATCTGCCCTCCATAAGCCCATCCGCAATGAGTATATAGACGAGCCCTGTAATTGAACCAATAGGAGATAGTACACTCGCCAGTATGAGTGCAAAAGCCATATCTATAAACTTTGCGGATACCCTTTCAAGAAAGGTCGCTCTATTCATCTTTTGTCAGTTCACCTTTTTTAATAAACATAAGGAATGCCATCACAGGTCTTCTCTGGGCTTCTTTCATTGCATAGGTTATCCTGTCAAATTCCCATCCCTTATTACACCATTCGTTAAGGGCTTTCTCAATTTCAGAATCCGTCACAATACTTAACTCAACTACCTTATACTCCAACCCGCCGCTATTATCCATATTTGTTATACTTAAAGAACTTCTATACTTATATTTTTTTTATTCTCAGTCATATTCTTTTCATATCCTGGCGGGACATAGATACAGTACGGCTCTTCATCAAGATAATCACCCGTTTGATAATAAGCTCTTGCCCTGCACCCGGCGCATACAGCTTTATACTCACACGCACCACATTTGTCTTTCAAAAGCGAAGGCTCCCTAAATTCTTTGAAGATCCGGGAATTTTCCCATACGTCTTCAAATGTTTGTTTCTTTAAATCGCCTGCTGCAACCGGCAGATAACCGCATGGCTGTACAATACCAAGCCTTGAGATGAAGGCAACAGCACTGCCAGCAAGACAACCCTTTGTCATAGCAGCCATGCCATGAGTCTGGAAACTCAATTTTACGCCATCGCGCTTTGCCCTTTGTCTTATAATCCTGTAGTAATGAGGCGCACAGGTGGCTTTTAACTCGATCTCTTTATGAGCTGTAAATTGATCATACATCCAGTTCAATATATCCTCATACTGAGTCGCAGGCAGCATCTCGCTATCCGCTATCATTACTCCGCATCCAACAGGAACAAGCATGAAATAATGCAGCGCATTTACCTTTAAGTTCAGTGCGAGGTTAAATATGTCGGCAACCTGATGCACATTATGCTTTGCTATTGTTGTGTTGATCTGCACTTCCACGCCGGCTTTTTGGACATACCTGATTCCATTCATAGCTGCTTCAAATGATCCGGGTAAAGCCCTGAAGCTGTCGTGAACGTCAGCATTGGCGCCGTCAATGCTGATCGCAACACGGATTACGCCGGCATTTTTTATTTGTTTTGCTTTTTTCTCATCTATAAGGGTTCCATTCGTGGCAAGTGCAATCCTCAATCCCTTTGAAACGCCATAAGACGCAATATCAAATATGTCTTCTCTGTATAACGGTTCTCCGCCGGTAAGAACGAGTATGGGCTTGTAAGAGTCTGCAATATTATCAATGATATTGAAAATCTCTTTTGTTGAGAGCTCACCCTTCATCTTCTCCGGCATTGCAACTGCCCTACAGTGTATGCATCTTAAATTGCACTGTGCTGTTAGTTCCCAGAATATCAACCTTGGTAAATATGTGTTTTCCATATTTATGCTTATTCCCTCATGCGCGTTTAAGTTCTCTGGCAGCACTCTTTGCAAAGTATGTAAGTATCATGTCGGCACCCGCCCTTTTTATTGAATACAGTATCTCCATCATTACCGATTCTTCATCAATCCATCCAAGCTTTGCTGCAGCCTTTACCATTGAATATTCTCCGCTTACATTGTATGCTGCAACTGGTAAAAGTGCTGCCCGTTTTACCCTGGAGATCACATCGAGATAACTTAATGCAGGCTTAACCATTACGATATCAGCGCCTTCTTCAACATCCGTTAAAACCTCATTTATAGCCTCTCGCGTATTTCTATAATCCATCTGGTATGATCTCCTATCCCCGAACTTCGGAATTGACTCCGCCGCATCTCTGAAAGGACCATAGAAACTGCTTGCATACTTTGCAGCATAACTCATTATCGCTATGGAAGAAAAATCATTCTCATCAAGTGAATGTCTTATTTTCTGAACCATGCCGTCCATCATCCCCGATGGGGCTATAATATCTGCTCCTGCCTTTGCCTGTGCTATTGCAACCTTCCCAAGATACTCAAGTGTCCTGTCATTATGAACATCTTTATCGGAAATTATCCCGCAATGTCCATGTGATGTATACTCACATAAACACAGATCTGCAATAATAGTGATATCCTTTACCTTTTGTTTTATAACTTTTATTGCCTCTTGAACAATGCCTTCTTCATTATATGCATCAGAACCTGTTTCATCTTTTTGAGGCGGTATGCCGAAAAGCATTACAGCGGGTATACCAAGCACTTTTGCTTCCTGAATATCTTCAATCAAATAGTTGATTGATTCTTGATAGCAGCCAGGCATTGAGCGAATCTCCTTTTTTGTATTTTTTTCATAAGTCACAAAAACAGGATATATGAAATCATTAACACTCAAGTACGTTTCACTTACAAGGTCCCTTATTTGGCTTGTCCGTCTTATTCTTCTACCTCTGTGTATAGGGTATATCGGCATATAAATAACTCCTGTTTACGAATTTAATAATACTTATATCAAATTTCCAACTTTTACAAATATTAAGTCGTCTAAGCATAAAACGAATTTCGTTTTGTTAAAATACTATTTCAAGAAAGCATACAACAGTCATGGCTATTACAATAAATCCCTTTAATAGGGTACCCTTTAATCTGCCAAAGGCTGCCGCTATGCTGCCTCTGGTTGCATTATCAAGGCCTTTTGCCTCCGCAAGAGTTACAATAAAAGCACCCGCAAATGCGCCTATGACTGCACCAAACAATGCTCCAATCCCGAGTAAGAACGGTGCAAGCACTATCGAACCAGCTATAGAACCTCCTACGGATGCAATCAGGCCCTTTCGGGAGACCCCTGCCCTCTTTGCATCTTTAATGCCCCATAATGTCTCTCCCAGCTCCCCGATCAACGTAAGGACTCCAAAGATTATTACCGTTATCCATCCTATGTAATGTGCCTTTGTTATGATGACAAAGCCCAAAATGGCTATAAATGATATGAGCGTCCCAGGCATACCGAACACAACAGATATAGATGCTGCCGCCAGAATCAAAAATAAAAGTATTACTAATAGTGTCTGAAAAAAGCTCATTCTTAATCGGTCCGTAATTTTTTTTCTATATTCCCTGTCAGCCTTATCAACTGGGTAATGGTTTTTTTTATAACCTTTCTCTCTACAACCATATCGATCATCCCATGTTCAAGTAAGAATTCTGCTCTTTGAAAACCTTCCGGTAATTTTTGGCTTAACGTATCCGATATAACCCTTGGTCCTGCAAAGCCTATCAGTGCCCTTGGCTCTGCAATCATTATATCTGCAATACTTGCAAAACTTGCTGCAACTCCCCCAGTTGTCGGGTCTGTGAGCAGTGAAATGTAAAGTGCCTTTGTTTTATTTAACCGATTTAAAGCTGCGTTTGTTTTAGCCATTTGCATAAGTGAATAAATGCTTTCCTGCATTCTTGCGCCGCCGGAAGATGTTATAACAACTAGATTAGACTGCTCTTCTGTAGTTTTCTCTATAAGTCTTGTAATCTTTTCACCCACAACAGAACCCATGCTGCCACCCATAAAATCAAAATCAAAGATACCGATATTTATAAACAATCCGTTTATTGTTCCATAACCTGTTATTACGGCGTCCTTTAATTCTGTCTGTTTGATTGTCTCTTTTAATCGATCTCTGTATTTAGTTTTGTCCCTAAAATCCAATGGATCTGTAGATTCCATTGTAGCCCATAATTCATGAAAAGTGCTGTCATCTATAAGTATGTTTATCCATTCTTTTGCAGATAATCTAAAGTGATAATTACACTTTGGGCAAACCTTGAGGTTCTTTTCTACTTCTTTTCTATAAACTATTTCACCGCAGTTATTGCATTTTAACCACATGCCATCAAGACTGTTTTTTGTTTTATCTCCAGAACCCAATAGTGCCATTTTAAATCTTTATTATTTGATTAAGTTTTAAAACCTCTATGGATGGATCGATTTTACCAAGTTCTCCGCTAACCTGATCATAGAATTGCGGTTTTATATGGTACACGTAAACAGCAACCCTTTTCCCTATCTTTTTTATCTCCTCTGTAATCATTCGTGGAGTAAGATGTTTTGTCAATAACGCGAGATCTCTCTTATCCTCAGGAAATGAAGATTCGATGAATACGGCCTTAAGATTATCTTTGTTTGATGCCATATTCCATATTTCATCCGTTGAACCCGTATCCGAACTAAACACAACGCTGCTCTCCCCATCGTCCATAATAAAACCGGATGCTGGAACGGTATGATTTACAGGGCAGGCTGTAAAAGATATTCCTCCCAACTTTATAGTCTCCCGTGCACCTATTTCTCTCATCTTTACAATCGGTGCATCTTTTGTAGGTATCTCGGTAAAATCAGGCCATATATGCCAGTTGAAAAGATGTTGTTTTATGGCTTTAAGAACAACAGGCATTCCATATATGGTAAAACCTTTGCCGTTAGATCCAACAACATTATCTGCAAGAAATAAAATATCCCTGCTATGATCCGCGTGTGAATGTGTGATAAAGATATGTTCTACATTGAGCTGTTCTTCCATTGTTAGTACGCCTGTTATTGCACCGGCATCAAGTATGATCCGTTCATTTATAAGAAACGATGTTGTTCTGTAATTGGGCAGTTCTCCGCCGTGGCAGCCGAGCACTCTTATATTCATACAACCTCACATGTTTTCAAATTGTTCCTTCATTATAAGATAATCGAGATACTTTTTAAGATTATCCGTATTCCTGACCACAATACCCTGATCTGTTGTTTCTACAAATCTACCCTTTATAAGTTTATCTATCATTGTTTTTACCTTATCATGCTCAAGCCCTGTTATTATAGAGAGCCTGCCGATATCTGCACGTATTAGTGTTCCATTCTCTGCCCCTGTACCGCTTTCACCAAGCTTTAAAAGTGTTACTACAACCCGCTGTCCTGCATCCTTTATCATAAGATTCGTTATCTGGGTATCTGCGTCCTCAAGCCTTTTTGCAAGTATCCTGATTATCCTTATTGCGATTTCACCATTATTGCGGATCATAGTATCAAAAGTGTTGTTATTTATAACGAGTATCTTTGAGCTTTCTTCAACCATTGCACTTGCTGATCTCGGTTTTTTGTTGAGTAAAGACATCTCTCCAAAGAAATCGGATGCACCAAGCATTGCAAGTACCTTCTCTGCACCGCTAACTTCTTTATAAATCTTTACCTTACCGGTATTGACAATATACATATCATCACCGGTATCACCCTCTTTAAACAGGATTGTCCCTTTTGGAAATTCTTTGCCAAACCTGTTAAATAATTCATCTTCCATGGTACCTCCGTAAACTTTTATTAATTAATACGAACGAACTAAATATCATTACATTGTCTCCGCGAGTAAAGCAATCTGCCGGCCATGAGGGATTGATTCGTCATGGTACAAAGTGCCATTCCTCACAATGACGCTTTACTAAACACGTCCGTATTAGCATACAAACAGGCATACAAGTCATCCATCCCAGCCGTTTAACAGCTTCTGCATAATCTCAAAGCCATTCTCTATGTACACACCACCCTTTTCTGCATCAAATTCATCGTAAGCATATTCATTTTTTACCTCGTTTGTAGAATCATAAAAAAGAAATGGTACAGGTTCTTCTGTATGGGTTTTTTTTATGATAGGGGTCCTATGGTCGGGCATGATCAGCATTCTGAATGTCCCAAATCGTTTTATCCCTTTTAGTACACCTCCTACGACCTTTTCATCAAAATCCTCTATTGCCTTTATCTTTAAGGGCAGATTACCTTCGTGTCCTGCCTCATCGGGTGCTTCGACATGAATATAGATCAGGTCATGTGAGTTTAATGCCTCAATCCCGTAATCAGCCTTGCCTTTATAATTGGTATCAACATAACCCGTTATCCCGGGCACATCTATTATATCAAGTCCTGCAAGTTTTCCTATGCCTTTTACAAGATCAACAGCAGAGATACATGCGCCCTTAATACCATACAACTCTTCAAAAGAAGGGATTGCCATTGCTTTTCCTAGCCCCCATAGCCAGATACTATTTGCGGGTTTTTTGTTCTGTTTTATGCGGCTTTTGTTAACCTGGTGTGATGACAGTATGTCCCATGAATCTTTCATCAGCGAGATCAATTCATCAGAACGTTCACCCTCAGGCAGATTTAAGTTTATGTCCTGATCGGTTATGTCATGCGGAGGCATGGTTTTTATTTTATCATTACCGTATGACCATACGATTATATGCCTGTAGCTAACACCGGGATAAAATTTTATACCGTCTCTTTTTAATGAACCGGCAAGGGAATTTATAAGCTCCGTGGCCTCTTCTGTTGTTATATGGCCTGCACTGTAATCATCCATGGTTGTTTTAGCCCCGTGCATGCCCAGAGTAACAAGGTTACACCTGCATGCAACGTCATTACCCTTAAGTTCTATGCCCTGTCCTGCTGCCTCTATAGGAGCCCTGCCTGTATAATATTTTTCCGGGTCATAACCAAAAATGGACATATTACCTACATCACTGCCAGGATGCATGCCGTGAGGGATAGTCCTTGTCATTCCGACAATGCTTTTTTTCGCAAGCTCATTTATATTCTTTTTTCTGGCGACCGAGAGTGGTGTGCCTCTGTCAAGTTTTTCAATGGGATAATCAGCCATACCATCGCCTTGCAATATAACATATTTCATAGCCAATCCTTTCAAATACTGTAAAGCATAACCACTAAGCTATATAATTTATAATCAAAAGTAAAGCCTGTTTTAATTCTTACGCAAAAATGCGCGACAGGCATGTGATGTATATCACAAGGATATTAAAATAGTATGTATATATAACCACATCGGAACTTTTTTTAAGACAGCCTGTTTATCAAGTAAAAAGGGAGGTAAGGTAAAATGGTTAAAAAGACTTTAGTGGTTTTAGGTATAATGGTGTTGGTTGGATTTCAATTAACAGGGTGCGGCAAACAAACGGTTGGCGAATCATCAGCTCAAATAGCTCAAACGACAGAGGAATCCATCAGCGGGGCTTCAAATGATTCAATTGCATTATCCAATGTAAGTAATTCCCAGCTTGGTATAGCCGATTACGGCTTAAGTGTTGTGGCATCTGCTTGTCCAAATGTAACAAAACCGGTAGTTACCAATACAATGAATTCAACAACATGGACTTTAGACATCAACTTTGGCAATGGCTGTATACCAAATTATTTCACCAACATTATGACAAGCGGCAACATAACAATGACTGTTACAAGATTTACGGATGGAACTAATGTAACAGCTACAACAATCGATACGAATGGCGACATTGAAAGAACAAGATGGGACGGCGCATCTCTCTATATAAGCGGTACCACAGATATTGTAAGAACTGGTACTGTATCTCAGACAAGCACCACAAGAACAAGGGCAATAACGGTTAACGAGACGCGGGTTGCAATAAGTCCAAGAGGCAAGGTTGTGATGAATCACAACCTTAGCTTAAACTTTAATGCAGCCGATACACTTTCTTCTTCAACTCCATCAACTATTATCCAGAGGGTATTGAACGGAACAGGCAGCGTTGATCATTTACTCGCAAAGGTGCTTGCCGGTATAACGGTCACGAACCTCACCTATGAACAAGGCTATTGTCATCCTGTAGACGGCACGGTGATACTCGTCCTGACAAAAGATACGGATGGAAGCCCGATCGGAACATACACTCTCGTATTCTCACATAGTTCAGCAACGCTTAATGGCAATCCAATTACATTAAACCCTTGTGATTGAAAAATTGTAAGAAACCGGGTTTGTGTTCTACAGGGGTGTGTGGCAATACGCCCCTGTTTTTTGTGATGTTTGTCATAGACATAAATCCGTTCTTTGTTACCGTATAACGGATTATTATATGCGATATAAATTTCTTTTTCTATGCATTAGTATTAACATCATGTCCGTAAAAGCGTACGCCTGGTCTGTTTCTACAACAGGGAGCATAAGTTTGAGGTATCAGAAGGGTAAAAACCTTGGCTTGCTTAATCCCGGCGTTCAATACTCTGATGAAGCTTTTTCATCAGCATATCTTATGCCAGAGGTTGATTTGAGTCAGGGCGGCTGGTTTGATGGTGCTTTAGAACTCTACACAAGTGAGCTTTCGAGGAGGACATTTTCTTATAACAGCCTGAACCTTTACGGTGTAGAGAATGTAAACGATTATTTTAATGATACACACTTTATCAGAAAGGCTTATGTATCTTTTAACCCGTCGGATAGTATAACGTTGTCCGCAGGTGAAATGCATATCATTGGCGGTTCAAGCCTGATCTTTGATAATTATCAGCCTTCCATTACATTTGATTATGATATGACGGATACACTCAATATTCCTCTTTCTTATGAATTAAACATAGTAAAGGTTGAGCCTTACATGCTTTATGACCCATCAAGAACCAGCATGTTTTACGATAATGAATTAACGTATAGTTTTTCCTTGTTCGAGTATATTACGTTGTTTTATGCTAATTTTGACGACACCGATAATACACTCGCACCTTTACTTAACGGCATGATATACTCGGCCGATTTTAATAGAGAAACCTTGGATCGCCTGTCTGCCGTCTACGGAAAGGTAAAAGCAGCAGAGATAGAAACCTGCATTCAGGAAGAGTATTCAAATGGAGGTCCGGTAACCTCATCACGTACAAACATAAACTGGGCAGGGTTAACAGGTGACAAGTATTTTGGCGAATTAGAATTTAATGTTACAGGTGTGCTTGATTTTGGTAACGGAAGTATTTCAGGCGTTAATTGTTTCAGTCCTAACGTAAAGCCGGTCTTTAACCGTGATTTTCTGACTTACGGTTATCTTGGTGATGCTAAGATAAAATATCATATAGACGATATTGGTAAAATCGGTTTATTCTTTAATATCTCCTCTGGCGATAAAACACCCATGCAGGCTATTATATCACAGGGTACTTTAAACAGCTTTATGTCCGTGTTTCCTTACAATACAGAAACAGATCTGTTTTTTAACGGCGGCATAAACCAGAATCTTAATTCAGGAACAATAGCGATTGCAGGCAGGAATGGACTTGGAATTGTTGCCTATGGAGGTATCATGGATTTCTATCCTGTAAAATCGATTGAATTTACAATCACGCCTGCATTGTTATATCCCGAGATGACAGCGGACTTCTATGGATTTGAAACCGATTTTACATTCACATATACGATTAATAAACATGTTTCATTTCCTTTTGAATTCGATTATTTCAAAGCTGGCGATTATTTTAAATACTATTCATCAGTGTCCCTTGCCCAGGTACTGTTCGGCGCTGATATTACATGGTAATATGAATCTCAACGCACGTTTTAAGATAAGATATGATTAGTTCCGGAACTTTATTTATTATGACATGTTTAACAATATGAATGATGAGATGGATAAAAATACAGTACTTATGCTCAAGCTCAAAAATGGCGATCGGGTGGCATTTGATGAACTGTATAGAAGATTTAACAAAAAGATATATAATTATGTATTTAGAATGGCTGGGAATAAAGAAACAGCAGAAGATATAACACAGGAGGTATTCGTAAAGATGTATGTATCCGCAAAGTATTATGAACCAACGGGAAAATTTACAACATGGCTTTTCACAATTGCCACAAATACAATCATAAACGAACATCGTAAAGATAAACGGACCACATCTCTCGAAGCAGAGCCTTCCGTGGATGCAGAGCAATTCACTGAGAACAGGATCATAATTAATGAGATGGAGCAGGATTTACTAAACAGTATAAACAATCTGCCCGAGAATCAAAAAACCGTAATCGTTCTCAGGAGCTATGAAGGCATGGATTATGAAGAAATAGCAAAGGTGATCAATAATACGACAAAAGCCGTAAAATCCCTTTTAAACAGGGCGAGAAAGAGGTTAAGCAATGAGTATAAAAAATCTGATATGTAAAATCAGGCTAAAATTTTCAAGGTCCCGTATCTCCGAATATGTCGATAACGAGCTTGATGATAGAGGCATTGACAGGGTAAAAGCCCTGATCGGCAATTGTCCTGCAGCAAACGCATACTACAATAAATTGAAGCACATAGACAATGCAATAAAAGCCATCCCCGAATATGAACCTTCCGATTCACTTAAAAACAGGATCGATCGGGCTATAATAAACCGGGATGCGGGATATGACAGTAGAAAGAAGGGTCTTAAATGGGTGTATGCCCTCTCATCGGTTATGGCTATTTTGCTTGTGGTAATGACCTTAACACATATTCATAATTACCGGGCAAGAATACACGGAACCGGCATGTTTGCAAATATGAATATGTATAAAAACATGGACATGTATGAACACATGGACATGTATGAACACATGGATGAAATAAGAGCTATAAGTAAAACAAATCAATCTGGGGGTTGAGATGACAGGTATTATTATTGCGATATTTTTATCAGGTATTGGTGCAGGGCCAAATAGCAGCTCACATCCGCGTATGCCGTATACATCAACTTTTACAGGAACGGCATCCCATTACATTACCCAAACAGCAAAGCAAAATAAAAGCATCAAAAAAGAAGATAAAGACATCATTAAACACTTGGAGATCTTAAAAGATATGGCTATGTATGAGGACCTTGCTCTTTACAGGTATATGAAGGTCTTTGAGCAGGAGGAAAAATAATGAAATATTTTAAATTAGTTGTGTTTTTTTTATGGCTTATGTTTATGTCAGCCATTGTGTACGCACAAACAGCCGTGAATGTATCCAATGGCCAAAAACAATGGGAATCAATGTCTAAAGCACAAAAACAGGAACTGAGTAAGGCATTTAAAAAATGGCAGTCCCTGCCCGAGGATAGACGCGGGAAGATCATCCAAAATTATATGTTGTTCAAGTCCTTATCAAAGGATGAGCAAAAAAGGATCATAAAGGAATACAAACATTTTCAAAACCTCCCGGAGGATAAGAAAAGACTCGTAATGGATAATTATCAAAGGTGGAAATCCATGCCATCCGCAAAAAGACAGATCATTTTAAGAAATTATAAAATCTACCAATCCTTATCACCGAGAGAAAAAGAAGCTCTTAGGAGGCAATATTTAAAGTGGAAAGGCATTACACCGGCACAAAGGGAAAGAATAAAAGAACTGATCAGAAACCGCAAACTCAAAAAAGAGTAATACCAAAAGATGCGTTTAAAAAAATAAGGGGACAATGCTGTTGCATTTTTTTAGTCAAGCCATTTGCCTTTTGCAGATTTTAGTGTATGATTAAATAAACGGAGGTGTACATGAAAAAGACTTTTTTCACAATAATGTTACTTTTTCTTATTTTTATACCGATCATTTCACACGCAGATGTTTATGGTCCGCCTCGATGGCATCCCGATGCTGTCAACCTCGTTATATATCAAAGGTTGTTTAATTACATTTCACAAAGTTTTACCGGACTGACAGCAAATATTCCCATCCCATGCAGTCATATCTGTTCGGGTGGAAGCTGTGGAGACTGTGGCCAATGTACAAGCTATATCGATCCCATGAATCTACATCTTACTATACCTGCCCAGTACAATGGCCAGCCAAACCTTAACTTCTCATGGCAGGGATCCACGCAGAGCTTATTGGTAACAGTAAATGAGATCCATGGATACATTCCACAGGGTACTGCTGACGCAGAGACAACTCTTAATTTATGTGTTTGGCCGCTTCCTTCATGTCCTCTCTGTGCGGGATTTTGCAGCACAACTTTAGATGATATAAATGTGGATGCAAATAACGTCGCACTAAACATCCAGCCCCAGATTACGGGAGATTATCTTAAATTTAAGACGGTTGGAAACCCAAGTATTACTTTTAACAATGTTACGGTCGGGAATATAAGCAGTAACAGCGGCAGCATACTGTGTCAGGCAGGAGGTGCGGTAGCCAATCTTTTCTATCAATTGCTTCAGCCTATTATACAAAGTCTGGTTGATACTGTCATTACACAGTTTGTAAACACTCAGCTTTTACCAAGCATCTCCGGTATGATAAATAACGTAAACGTTAACCTTTATATGCACGGCAGTTTCACCCCGATCGCATATCAGGTAAGGCCTTCTTTTTTCTATCAGGCACTAAATATCACGGCTAATGCCGCACAAATAAATCTTGATGCAGGCATTGGGTCTGCTATTGGTTCAGTCGATTGTCCTCCAACCCCCCTTGCACAAAAGCCGCCGGACAATGTAATACCTCCGACAATAGATACGGGAAGAACGGATTCTATGCTGGCATTTGGTGTTTCACAGGATGTTATAAATGATGCACTTTATGCTGTTTATCAAAGCGGCATGATATGCATAACCGCGCCGCCATTGCCTGTTGGTTTGCTCAAAACTATTATACCTCAACTACCGAGCAGCGGTTCCCTTATTCTCAAGATCATACCTACACAGGCTCCCACCATTACACTCGGGAGCCCCCAGAATCTATGGGATACGGTTAACCTGAACGGGCTTATTATTGAAGGTCTGCTAGGAGTTGATGAGGCTCAGACGTATCCGGGCGCAAACGAGCCCTACAATACTCAGTATACCGATGCATTCATCATGAGCACAGATCTATCCATAAGAGCAGAGGTTTATATTGACCATAATAAATTAGATCAAAACGGAAATCCAATGCTCGTGGTTGCAATAGATAGCAGCCCGCAGGGCATGAAGATCAATAATACCGTGCTCTCTTCCGAGCTTACAAACCCTTCAAACATCAATAATGTGATAAAGCTCGCCATGAGCCTCGCGTCCGGTTTTATTGGAACAGCATTACCTGCAATGAGTTCTGCATTTACATTCAGCGGAGTTACAATACTGGTAAAGGACATCATTCCATCAGGAGGATATATAAACGTTTATATAGATCTGTCGGGCTTTATGAATTTGCTTTCATCTACGTCACTTGCCCCGCCTCAAATGGCAACGCTTACTTATAATAATCCATCAACGACCAATCTCAAAACACTCTCACTGGCGAATAATGCTCAGCCTTTGATAAACACAAACTCTGATATAGCTTTTAATCTTGCCGATACACTTCCACCGCATACACAGTTATCATGGAGGCTGTCCGATCAATCCATTTTTGGAGATGTGTGGCAGGGCTGGTCATTATGGACCACAGATACAACGATAACTCTTGATAATCTAATGGATGGAGAGCATACACTTGAGGTAAGGCTGATGGATAGCCGGACAGGCATAACATCAACCAGTACTTATACATCATTTAAGGTAGATACGGTTAAACCCGAATTGAAGCTTATCAGTGCTAATTATCCAACCTTTGTATTTAACATGAGCGATCCTGTTACAATGCCAAGACTTATGTATGCTGTAGACAACCCTGCTTCTTTTACCAAGCTTGGATATAATGAAAATACTGTTAACTTAACAAACAGTACCGCCGGAACACACACGCTTTATGTTAAGGCAATAGATGAGGCAGGTAATACATCAAGTATGGAGTCCATACCTTATACAGTTACCGGCAAGACATCGGACGGGTGCGGTACAGTACCCTTTGATGATAACAACCCTTACACGCTTTTAGTGGTATTGATTCCATTGTTCTTAATATTTATAATAAGGCTCTGACCCCATCTGGGTTCTTCATCAGAGATGCTTTTAAAAAATGCATGGGCGGTTCGATGGACCGCCCCTTTTTTGGACAGCTCTATAATCAAAAGATTTCCTTGGCGTTTGCGCCGGGGATGTTCCTTCAAAATCCTACTTGCAGGTTTAATGCTACCGATTGATCATTATAAGTTGTTTTATTTTTCATGAGATTATAGCCTTTTGCACTAAACATATTGTAGTCAAGAGCGATAATGGAATCCTTTGTTATATCATAGCTGACACCTATAAGACTCCAGCTGTTTTCCATAGATGTGAGTGCCCCATAAAGGCTTGTTGAATAGACAATCCCGAGATTGGTTGCAGGCGAGATCTTATCGCTGACTGGTGTGTATGAATCACTGCCATTGGGCTTCATATAAAGATAGCGTGCAAAAACCCTTATTGATTTTTCCTGAGGTATCCTTAAAAATCCCCAAAAGCTGTAGCCATACCCGTGGTTAAACTTTGCGTATTGCATATCCGCAGGCGTAATATGATCATCAGCCCATAAGTAATCACCAGCCAGCCTTAAGATATCATTAGAGTACATCAGCATGGCTATCGCCCTTTTCGGATTATAATCAGGTATGCCGTTGTGCTCACTTTCGTCCAATCCGAATAGATTTAATGTAAACGGCTTCAGGTTTAAGCCTATTCTTGCTGAAGCTGCATAGCCTTTGCCGTTCTGTGCTGTCTGATAACCCTCTCCGTTTGAACCCATTATATGATAGTCTATTAATTTATTTAACAGACTACCTACAATTGCTACACCATAATCAGAAGACGGCATAAAGCCTTCATAATCTGACGGGGTTTGTGCAAGAAATCTATACGTCCATACACCTTCTTCATAAGGTATCCATGGTGTTTCTGTGAGCCCAAATCGTATTTGTGTATTCTTTAAAGGGGTATAGATACCGTACAGATATTTGACGAACACATTGCCTCTACCGTTCGCTGCAGAAGGATCTGCATAAGCTTCATCTACGGTAAACTTACCTGAGAATTTATTGTTTGCCCTGCCTATAACCGTTAAGTACGCCCTCGACAATCTTAACCCATTTATGCTGCCTGTATTTGTGTTTGCCTGGGCCTGGCCAACATTCGATGCATCAAAATGATCACCCGATGCATAAACGCCGTTGAGATACGCAGTTACCCCAACATTTAGGTGATCATTAATTTGATACCCATACGCTCTGCCGGAAATGATCGTAGAACCAAGTAAGAGCGCGGTTATTAGCCTGTTTTTTAGATTCATAATCTTCCTCCTTATTTTTTTGTTATACCCCAATGTAGCAGTTGTTCTTTAAAAACGTATTGCACGCCTGTAAATTTTAAGTAAAAGCTTTTACCCCATGCAACAGCACGACTAACTTTAAAAATTAAAGATATGTTGTCATTTACTTGACAAAGAAATATATATTGTCTTAATAATGTAAGACTAAATTTTGTAAGTGAGGGAAAACTTATGTATGCGATTATAAAACATTCGGGTAAACAATATTTAATTGAACAGGGAGATATCGTTCTACTCGATAGGATAAACGATGTAACCAAAGACGGTGAATTAGAACTTAAAGATGTTATAATGGTCAATGATGGAACAAACACGGTGATCGGTAATCCTGTTATACCTGATGCTTCTGTTAAAATAAAGGTCTTGGGAGAGTTAAAAGGTAAAAAAGTAATCATCTTTAAGCAGAAAAGAAGAAAGAACTACAGAAAGAAAACCGGGTTTAAACCCACTTTTACACAGGTATTGGTAGAAGATATTATTTATCAGAAAAACTGAGGAGAATATATGGCTCATAAAAAAGGACAGGGCAGCGCAAGTAACGGCAGAGACAGCCATGGTCAGAGACGCGGAGTAAAGCTTTATGATGGAGATAAGGTTAAAGCAGGAGGTATAATTGTAAGGCAGGTTGGAATGAGATATATGCCTGGCAAAGATGCCGGGCTCGGTAAGGATTATACGATTTTTGCGCTTAAAAATGGAACTGTTAAATTTGGCCGTTCAGGGGATAAGGTCACTGTAAACATTTTAACCGAGTAACACAATAAGATTGTAAGAAAAAACCCATGCTCAGAGTGTGTTTTGGGCGTATAAACCGTTACATCTGTTCTGAATTGAGACATTGATAAATCCTGAAAAGATTGATCCCTGTTCTTTCAATGGTCATCAAGTCATGGGCAAGGTATCGGTTGGTAATACCGTATAAGGAGCAGTACACGCTCCGGTGTGCAGACATAAGTGCTTGGTGTATAGATGTAACCATATTGTCCAAGGGTGAAAAATAAACGGTCATTTTACACGTCGCCGTTTGATGAGCATATGCAGGCATTGCAATCAAAAGGAAAAAAGATATAACTACTGTTTTTATGGTTCTTCCCTGTAATTTTTCAACCGTTATCATAGTACAATTATTCAACATGCGTTTCTGGTTGTCAAACCTGATTTCTGAGACGAGCTATCATAAGGAATTTGAATGTCATTGCGCCGCATAGCACGAATTAGTCGTTCAATTAACGCAAATATACGGACGTTATCCCGAAGTGATTGACAGGTGGATCATGCTTTATGTTATGATGATATAAAAAGGAGGTTACCATGCGTGCAAAATCTATTTATACATTCATAATTCTTGGAATGCTTGTCATGCTTCTTATCGCAGGATGTTCCGGTAGCAAGGGCACAACTGTTGTACACCAAGTCGTTCAAGGGTCGTCACCTGTTATCCAAAGTTTGTCCGTTCAGGGGCTGCCGTCTGCCCGGGGCGGTACGATCTCACAGCGACCGTGGTTGCGGGCAGTGAACAGGGACTTGGGCTGACCTATACATGGACAGCGTACAACGGCTGGTCTGTCATCAGCGGGGGCAGTACACCTACTGCAACCATTAAAGCGCCCGATACCTACGCTGTAAGCGGCACGGCAACTGTAGAGGTGTCGGACACAAACGGCAGGTATGCGTTGGTCCCCATCCCGGTCAGCACGGTGGGCAACAGAGCACCGGTCATCAACGCTATCAGCGCATCGCCGAACCCTATAACACTCGGTGGTCTGATGGCTATAGCCGTAACAGCGTCTGACCCTGACGGCGATACGCCTTCATACACATGGCAGGCATCTCAGGGATGGACGATTGCAACAGGACAGGGCACGAGCGCCATCACTGTTACAGCGCCAACTCAATATGGTGTTTCCGGGACGGTTACCGTTACCGTGGATGACGGCCATGGTAGCGCTGTGAGCTGGTCTTTACCGGTCAGCACATATTTCGAATTTCTTCCGTCAATCACCGTGTCTCCGCAGCCGGTCATTACTTCCACAACCTTGACCTGTAACGGGTATTATCCCCTGAACAATACCCTTACCTTCAACTGGACTGTCGGTGGTTTACCGATAACGACCGGCAACCCTGGCGTCTGGAATTCACCGGGCTTACCCGGGTCTTACGTAGTCGGTGTGACGGTGGAAGATGGGAATGGAATCGCAATCAGCACAACAACCCCGATACAGGTAAACAGTATAAGCCCCTGGCCAATGTTCCATGGCAATATACAATTAACAGGACAAAGTCCCATAAATACAAGCTCAATAACCAACACAATTACATGGACAACCTCAACCATAACTCCAGGAGCAACAGTACAGCACGTGGGTTCGCCTGTGATCGGTGCAGACGGAACCATCTACATAGGGAATTCTGAACAAATTAGTGGTACTACCGATATCGGCTATTTGTATGCACTCAGCCCAACATACGGTACGGTCGAATGGATCTACCCAACCGGCCCTATGAGGTATCCGCCTGTGGTTGGTGCGGATGGGACAATCTATGCGGGGGCCCTTTGGCCGTACACTTCGGGGGCGGGTTCTACTGCCTGTATCTATGCGCTCTATCCGACAGGCGGTCTCAAGTGGAGTTACACCTCCTCTTCGGCCAATATAATTTACCCTCCGACGATCGGCGCGGACGGTACAATCTATGTGGCAATTAGTAGTAAGAATAATGGTAGCTATCTCTATGCACTCAACCCCACCGACGGCTCGGTCAAATGGAGTACCCCAATCGGTTCAGGTGTTGTGGGAAATCTTCAAACACCACTGGCGATCGGCCCAGACGGGACAATCTATACACTAGGGACTAGCACGCCGGTTGGTTCATCATCACCGTATTCTTGTTTATATGCACTCAACCCAACAGACGGCTCGGTCAAGTGGGTCTTTTATGGTACAGGTGGTCTAAAATATGGACCTGAACCAGCGATCGGTACAGACGGGACTATCTATCTTGCGAACTATCAAAGTCTCTATGCAATCAATCCCAATGGCAGCTCCAAATGGACGTTCACCTCTAGCGTGCCTATAGTGCCTATATTGACTACACCCGTAATCGATTCAAAAAAAGGGATGATAATTATAGGTAGAAGTACGGAATTGCAGGCCCTCAGCATCACAAACGGTGCTCTCAAATGGACATATCCCCCCTATCCCTATCCGTCAGCCTTTATGGTGTATTCCCAGCTGGCGATCGGTGCGGACGGCATGATCTATTTCGGGGTTTCACTAGGTTTTTACTACCCCGAAAACATTTTTGCGCTCACATCGGCAGGAGGGCTGAACTGGTCGTACACAACCTCAAGCGACTCAGCGGTGAACACCACCCCGGCGATCGGTGCGGACGGTACGGTCTATTTCGGGACTGCGGATGGCTACGTCTATGCGTTTCACTGAGAGGGATTTCAGAAACTGAGGCGTTGCACCGTGGTTGTTCAATAAAAATGAAAAGGCGCATTCAAGGGCGGGTCAAAACCCGCCCTTTTTAGTTTCCTTTCTGTCTGCAAGATTCATAGGATAAACCACGTGCGTCCGGGAATTTGACCGTAGCAGAGCAGCAACCACTTGACTGCGAAAAGCAGTGTTGTATAAGATACAACAGTATAAGTTCTGTGCCTGTAGCCCAGTGGATAGAGCGACGGACTCCGGCTTCGTAGGTCGGGGGTTCAAATCCCCCCAAGCACTCTTTAATCAAAAAAATTCCTCAATGCCTTGCATCGGGGTTTGCCATAAATTCCTCTCCAGGCCATGCTTCTCAGCCGGCGGTTTGAACCCGGGACTTTAGCCGCAGGACTTGCGCCTAAGGAGGAGTTACGCTTACGGAGGACTTTCTCATCA